>NZ_JADDIL010000095.1:0-30075 GCF_020826795.1 Microtetraspora sp. AC03309
CGCCCGAATCGCCCCACGGCACCGCACCCCGAACCGCCGCGCCCCCAGTCGCCGCACCCGATCAGTACGGCGACCTCCACGCGGCCGCCTGCTCCGGCCACGGATCTCCCGGCGACGGCCACCAGTCGCTCTCGCGCGTGAAAGGGGCCGGATCGCGCTCGATGGCGGGGTAGGTCATGGGCTGATGCCCGGACGGCCACCTCCTGGCGGATCGGGACGACGCCGGCGAAGCGCTCTCGGTGGATTCGTCGTCGCGGGCGGTCGCGCCTTCTTCGCGCTCGGCCGCACGCGGATCGCCCACGGACTCCAGCGCCGCTTCGAGCAGCCGGCAACGCCGCTCGGCTTCGATCTGGCGTCTTCGCGCGTACGTCAACCGCTGTTGCAGCGTCTCGATCTCCGCGAGCAGTTGGTCGCGTTCCCGCTCCTGCTCCCGCAGGAGTCCGATTTCCGCCTGCGTACGTTCGCGTTCATCCGCCCAGGCGGCGCGCAACTGTCGGCTGTCCCTGATCAACTCCTCGACCTGCTGTTCACGGGCCGCCAGGACCTCCTGCAGGCTTTTCACCTGATTCCGTGTCTCGCGCAGTTCGGTCGTCGCCGTGGCCAGTTGGTCCGTCACGACCTGCACCTGGAACGCCTGCTTGTCGCGCGATTCCAACGCGCGAAGATGCAGATCGTGAAGATGCTCCCGGACTTCTGTCGTGACGGGTCTTCCTCTCGCCTTGGTCAGCTCGCCGAGTAGGCCGTCAAGAAACGGACGGGCGGGAATCCTGCGACCACTCAGATAACGGGACAGCGCCCCCTTGTCCATATAGTTCAGCGCCGCGTACTGCCCCAGGGACATGTGCAGCATTCCGAAGATCTCGCGTAGTTGCCCGGCGAATTCCCGGACCTCACGTTCCAGATCGTCCGGCAACGCGCAGAGCTCGCCGGGCCCTGTCCCACCGCGCTTCGCGGGCTCCAATGTTCCGGCCATGAGCAGATCGTCGCCCACATCGCCGAACGACTCCATAAGGAAATGGAATCAGGTGTTGCCAACCGCGTCGCAACACCCGTTGCGGCTCGGCAACGGGTGTTGCGGGGGACGCGCACCCCCCTCTTCCTCTGGCAGCGTTCTCGTTACACGGCATATGAGCCATCCGGGAGGTGGGGGCATTGGAATCGATGCTCGGGATTCTCTCTTCGCTGCCCCGCCGGCAGCGCGTGCTGATCATCGCCATCGCGTTCATTCCGATGACGTTGGTCACCTTGTGCTGCGCACCGGCGTTGATCGTGCTGCCATTCTTTCCGGGCGGAGTCGATCGCACGCGGACGCTCATCGCCGCGCTTGTCACATGGTCGCGGACGATACTTCTCGGAAGTCTCGACGGACACCATTCCGCGCGGAACGCTCGGCGGCCGAATTGAAATGCCGCCCGCGATCAGGGCCAGGAGGAGTCCTGGTGGGGGTCGCCGCCTCCGGCGAGGAGGGCGAGGTCGGACTCGACCATCATGGCGACGAGTTCCTCGAACGCGACCGTCGGCTCCCATCCGAGCTGCGTCCTGGCCTTCTTCGGGTCGGCGCAGAGCAGGTCCACCTCCGCCGGGCGGTGCAGGGACTGATCGCACACGACATATCGCTCCCAGTCCAGTCCGGCCGCGCCGAAGGCGGCCTCGACCAGTTCCCGTACCGACTGGGTCCGGCCGGTGCCGATCACGTAGTCCTCCGGCTCCGCGGCCTGGAGCATCAGACGCATGGCCCGGGCGTAGTCACCGGCGAACCCCCAGTCGCGGCGCGCCTCCAGGTTGCCGAGCCGCAGTTCGGTGGCCAGCCCCAGCTTGATCCGGGCGACGCCGAGGCTCACCTTGCGAGTGACGAACTCGGCTCCGCGCCTGGGCGACTCGTGGTTGAACAGGATGCCCGACACGGCGAACATGCCGTACGACTCGCGGTAGTTCTGGGTGAGGAAGTGCCCGTACGTCTTGGCCACGCCGTACGGAGAGCGGGGATGGAAGGGTGTGCGCTCGTTCTGCGGGGTCTCCCGGACCTGGCCGAACATCTCCGAGCTCGACGCCTGATAGAAGCGGATCTGCCCGGAGCCCGCGCCACGCGCGGCGGTGATCCCGGAGCAGACCCGGATCGCCTCCAGCATGCGGAGCACGCCCATGCCGGTGACCTCGGCGGTGAGCTCCGCCTGCTCCCAGGACATCGGGACGAACGAGATCGCGCCCAGGTTGTAGACCTCGTCGGGCTGCACCTTCTCCACCGCGGAGATCAGCGATCCCTGGTCCAGCAGGTCGCCGCGGACGAGCTGGACGTCCTGCAGCAACCGGCGCACCCGCGAGACGCGAGGGTTGGCCTGACCGCGTACCAGCCCCCAGACCTCGTATCCCTCACTCAGCAGATGTTCGGCGAGATACGAGCCGTCCTGGCCGGTGATGCCAGTGATCAGCGCACGCCTGGCCAAGGGATCCTCCTCGCATCGGGGGCACCCGAATTCTCCGAAGTCCGCATGAGATTGCGGGGAAAGCAGCTATGAGAGGCGAATGTACCCCTCTGGGCCGATCTGAGCGCAGCTGCGACACGGACACCACGCTAGAACATGTTCCACCGAACCAGATTCGGGTAAGCTAACTTCCCAGTTGGGGCCATGTGAACGCCCCACAAGAGACCAATTTCACCTCGGTATCCCCACTGGTGGGGTGCCCAGGCTAAGGTCATCTTTATGGCAGCCCCAAGGGGGGCAAAGCTGGAGAGGGGTGCCCCTTGGCGGAGAGGCTGCGAGTCGCGCTGCTGTCCTATCGCAGCAAGCCCACCTGCGGAGGCCAGGGGGTGTACCTGCGCCACATCAGCCGCGAACTGGTCGCACTCGGGCACCACGTCGAGGTCTTCTCCGGCCAGCCGTACCCCGAACTCGACGACGGGGTCATCCTCAACAAGGTCCCCAGCCTGGATCTCTACGACGACGCCGACCCGTTCCGCACGCCGAAACTCGGCGAGTACCGCGACTGGATCGACGCGCTCGAAGTCGCCACGATGTGGACGGCGGGCTTCCCCGAGCCGCTCACCTTCAGCCTCAGGGCCTACCGCGAGCTCAAGAAGCGCCAGGGCGACTTCGACGTCGTCCAGGACAACCAGACCCTGGGATACGGCGTGCTGGGCATCCAGAAGCTCCTCCCGGTCGTGGGCACCATCCACCACCCGATCAGTGTGGACCGGCGGATCGAGCTGAAGGCCGCGAAGGGCTGGAAGAAGCTCTCCATGCGTCGCTGGTACGGATTCGTCCGTATGCAGAGCATCGTCGCCCCCCGGCTCAGCCCGATCCTCACCGTCAGCGAGTCGTCCCTCGCGGACATCCACCGCGACTTCAACGTGCCCCAGGCCAACATGCGGCTCATCCCGCTCGGCGTGGACACCCGTTTCTTCCACCCCCGGCCGCAGCTGCCCAAGCGGCCCGGCTCGATCGTGGCCGTGGCCAGCGCGGACTCCCCCATGAAGGGCGTCGCGACCCTGCTGCGCGCGGTCGCCAAGCTCGCCACCGAGCGCGACGTCCACCTGACCGTGGTCAGCAAGCCGACCCCCGGCGGGCCGACGGAGAAGCTGGTCTCCGAGCTCTCCCTGCGCGACCGGGTCCGGTTCGTCCACGGGATCTCGGACGACGAGCTGGCCGAGCTGATCGCCACCTCCGAGGTGGCGGTCGTGCCCTCGCTGTACGAGGGCTTCTCGCTCCCCGCGGTGGAGCACATGGCCTGCGGAACACCCCTCGTCGCGTCCAGGACGGGCGCCCTGCCCGAGGTCGTCGGGGACGCCGCCGTCCAGGTCGCTCCCGGCGACCCGGAGGAACTGGCCGCCGTACTGCGCCGCCTGCTCGACTCCCCCGAGGAGCGCGCGGAGGTCGGCCGCAAGGGCTACGACCGCGTAATGGAGCGCTACGCGTGGCCGGTGGTCGCCCAGCGCACCGTCGACGCCTACCGCGAGGCCATCGCCGCCCGTACGGCCACCGCCTCGTGAGATCGCGCCGCGAGCGGGCGTTCTCGTCCCCACGCGCGCCACGAAGCCGCGCCGGAAGCATCCGCATGATCACGAAAGGTAGGCAGGAGTGCTGACCGTCGACTTCGAGCGGCTCCCCGTCGGGCCAGGCGACCGTGTTCTCGACCTCGGCGCCGGCGGCGGCCGGCACGCCTTCGAGGTGCTCCGCCGGGGCGCCGACGTGGTGGCCTTCGACATGGACGCGGCCGAGCTGGAAGGCGTCGCCGCGATGTTCGCCGCCATGGACAAGGAGGGTCAGGTGCCGCCCGGGGCCTCCGGGGACACCGTGGTCGGCGACGCGCTCCACATGCCGTTCCCCGACGCGTCCTTCGACCGCGTGATCGCGGCCGAGGTGCTCGAACACATCCCCGACGACATGGCCGCCATGCGGGAGATCGTCCGCGTGCTCAAGCCGGGCGGGCGGGCCGCGATCACCGTGCCGAGCTTCCTGCCGGAACGCATCTGCTGGGCGCTGTCCGAGGACTACCACACCGCTCCCGGCGGGCACATCAGGATCTACACGCTGGCGGAACTCCAGGCCAAGCTGAAGGCGTCCGGCCTTGAGGTCGGCTCCCACCACCACGCTCACGGCCTGCACGCGCCGTACTGGTGGATCAAGTGCGCGGTGGGCGTGAACAACGACGACCATCCGCTGGCCAAGGCCTACCACGAGCTCCTCGTGTGGGACATCATGAAGCGCCCCGCCGCCACCCGGATCGCGGAGGCCGTGCTCAACCCGCTGATCGGCAAGAGCGTGGTCGTCTACGTCCGGAAGCCGGCATGAGCGAGCGCAGCGGGAGCGTCGACCGGCCGCGCGCGTCTCGCGACGTGCCGCCGCGCGCGCCTTCGGCACGACCCGACTCCGAGCGGCGAGGCGCGGCGGCATGAGCGTGCCGGCCGTCCCGGGAGCGATCACAGCGGATCAGGTGGTGGCCACCGCGAGGAGCATCGCGGCGGTCCAGGACGGCGAGGGCGGCGTGCCTTGGCCGGAGGGCCACATCGACGCGTGGAACCACGTCGAATGCCTGATGGCCATGACCGTGGCCGGCCTGCGCGAGGAGGCTCGCCGGGGTTACGACTGGCTCGCCCGGTACCAGCGCCAGAACGGTTCGTGGCCGATGAAGGTGGCCGGCGGCGAGCCCGTCGAGAAGGGCGGCGAGTCCAACCACGCCGCGTACGTCGCCGTGGGAGTCTGGCACGACCTGCTCGTGACCGGCGACGAGGCGTTCGCCGCGTCCATGTGGCCCATGGTCACCCGGGCGCTGGACTTCGTCGTCGGGCTGCAGACCACCCGCGGCGAGATCGTCTGGGAGCGCGACGCGCACGGCGTCCCCGCGGCGTACGCGCTGCTCACCGGATCCGCGTCGATCTACCAGGGACTCCGCAGCGGTGTCCTGCTCGGTGAACGGCTCGGCGATCCGCAGCCCGACTGGGAACTGGCCGCCGACCGGCTGGGACACGTGCTCGCCGCACATCCTGAGGCGTTCGCCGACAAGAGCCGCTTCTCGATGGACTGGTACTACCCCGTCCTCGGCGGTGCCGTACGCGGGGCCGAGGGCGAGAAGCGCATCGAAGAGGAGTGGGACACCTTCGTCGTCCCCGATCTCGGCGTCCGCTGCGTCTCCGACCAGCCCTGGGTGACCGGCGCGGAGTCCTGCGAGCTGGTGCTGACCCTGGACGCGATGGGCGACAGGGACAGGGCGCTGCGCGTGTTCGCCGACATGCAGCACCTGCGCCACGAGGACGGCTCGTACTGGACGGGCTGGCAGTTCGTGAACGAGAAACACTTCCCGCACGAGCGGTCGGCCTACACGGCGGCGGCGGTGATCCTCGCCGCGGACGCGCTGTCCGGGGCGACGCCCGGAGCCGCGATCTTCCGTAACGCCGGTGACCACGAGGTCCGCATCACCGGCGACTGCGGCTGCGAGCACGCCCGCGCCTAGACCCGGGGAGATCATCCGGCGACGTCTGCCCATCGGGGTTCCGGACCGAAACCCCGATGGCACCACGTACCGGCGACACAGTCGGACGGGCCGACGGACCTCGCGGCGAGGGCTAGATGCCCGGGCCGGTTCGTTCGAGGACGCGCAGGGAGCCGTCGGCACGGACCTCGGTGAAGGCCCCGGAGGCGAGGGCGCGGAGATAGACGCGGTACGGCGCCTGCCCCCCGGCCGCCGGGTCGGGATAGATGTCGTGGAAGACCAGCGCCCCGCCCTCGACCACGTGCGGGGCCCATCCCTCGTAGTCCCGGGTCACCGGCTCCTCCGAGTGCCCTCCGTCGATGAAGAGCATGGCCAGCGGTGTGTTCCAGTGCCTGGCGACGGTCTCTGAGGCGCCGACGACGGCGATGACCTCGTCCTCAAGGCCGGCGGTGGCGATCGTGCGGCGGAAGAACGGCAGCGAGTCCATCTTCCCGAAGCACGGGTCCATCAGCGTGGGGTCGTGGTGAGCCCATCCCGGCTGGATCTCCTCCGAGCCGCGGTGGTGGTCCACCGTGAACACGACCGAGCCCGCCACGCGCGCGCCGGCGCCCAGGTAGATCGCCGACTTGCCGCAGTACGTGCCGATCTCGCAGATCGGGCCGCGCGAGCCGTACGCGCAGGCGAGTTCGAAGAGGGCCTGGCCCTCCTCCGGCGGCATGAAGCCCTTGGCCCGCTCCGCGGCGTACCGCAGATCAGCGGGCATCGTGACGGTGGTCACCGGTCGGTCACCTTCAGCATGGTCGTCCTTTTCGTACGGCTGTCGCCTGCAAGGGACGGAGCCTAGCCCACAACAACCCGAACAAGGTTCCACTGTCCCCTTGTCCGGCATGATGGAACATGTTCTACTTTGCTGCGTGAACCAGCGCTCCCAGATTGCGATGTCCGAGGAAGAGATCGCGAAGCTGCTCGACGGCGCACGCAAGCTCCAGCTCGGCACGATCAACCCCGACGGCACCCCGCACATGGTGACCATGTTCTACGGCCTGGTCGACGGGAAGATCGCCTTCTGGACGTACGGCAAGGCCCAGAAGGCCCGCAACATCGAGCGCGATTCCCGGATCACCTGCCTGATCGAGGACGGCGACGAGTACTCCGAACTGCGCGGCATCATGCTGTACGGCGTCGCCAAGCGTGTCGACGACCCCGCGGGCGTCCTCGGCATCGGGATGGAGGTCACCCGGCGCATGACCCGCATGGACGATGTCGAACCGCTCCGGGAGTACGTCGAGCAGACCGGCCGCAAGCGCGTCGGCTATGTCGTCGAGCCGACCCGCGTGGTCTCCTGGGACCACAGCAAGCTCGCCGCGGCTCCACGACAGCGCTCCGGGGAATCCCTCTGAGCCCACCGGAGCAGCGGCCCCATCCGAGGAGAGTCCAGTGAAGATCAAGCTCGACGAGCTGGTGTGCGAGGCCAACGCCGTGTGCACCGGCCTGGCCCCCGAGGTCTTCGAGCTCGATGACGACGACCGGCTGCACGTCGTACTGCCCGAGCCGCCGGCGGAGATGCTCGACCGCGTGCGGCACGCGGTCCGTTCCTGCCCCAAAGCCGCCCTATCGCTCGAAGACGAGTAACCCCCCAGGAGGTCAAATGCGCGGAGCGCTGCTGCACGCGGTCGGTGACGACAAGCTCGACATCCGTGACGACTTCACGCTGGCCCCGGTCGGCCCCACGGACGTCCGCGTGAAGATCAAGGCCACCGGCGTCTGCCATTCCGACCTGTCGGTGCTCTCAGGCGTGCTGCCGATGCCGCTGCCCGTGATCCCCGGGCACGAGGGCGCCGGCGAGGTGGTCGAGGTGGGCGACCACGTGACCTCCGTCCAGCCCGGCGACCACGTGATCATCAACTGGACGCCCGCGTGCGGCGACTGCCCGAACTGCATGGTCGGCCAGCCGCACCTCTGCATGACGTTCGTGATGAAGAGCTTCGTGGAAGCCCGCTTCCGCTACGGCGGCGACACCCCGGCGTTCGGCATGGCCGGCTGCGGCACCTGGGCCGAGGAGATCGTCGTTCCGTGGCAGGGGGCGATCAAGGTCGACCCGGACGTGCCGTACGAGGCCGCCGCGCTGATCGGCTGCGGCATCACCACCGGCGTCGGAGCGGTGCTCAACACCGCGAAGGTACGCCCCGGCTCGACTGTCGCGGTCGTCGGCTGCGGCGGCGTGGGCCTCTCGGTGATCCAGGGCGCCCGGCTGTCGGGCGCGACCACGATCCTCGCGATCGACCCCCTGGAGTCCAAGCACGAGCTGGCCAAGAAGGTCGGCGCCACGCACGCGATCACCCCCGACCAGCTCATGGACGCGACGGCGAGCCTCACCGGCGGCCAGGGCTTCGACTACGGCTTCGAGGTGGTCGGCAAGTCCGCCGCGATCATGACCGCGTGGCAGGCCACGCGACGCGGCGGCGACGTCGTCGTCGTCGGCGCGGGCGCCATGGACGACACCGTGCCGCTGACCGCGTTCAACCTGCTCTTCGAGGGCAAGAACATCCTCAGCTCGCTCTACGGCGGTTCGGACGTGCGCCGCGACTTCCCGTTCTTCGCCGGCCTCTACAAAGCGGGCAAGCTCGACCTGGAGAGCATGATCAGCGCCAGGATCAAGCTCTCGGACCTCAACGACGCGGTCACCTCGCTCAAGAACGGCGAGGTTCTCCGCCAGATCGTCGTCATGGACTGAGAACACGCGCGAAGGACAGACCCGCCCGGCGTTCCCGGGCGGGCCTGTCGCCGTTCCGGGCCGTCAGCCAGGGGCGACTTGGTAGATTCCATCTACCTAGATGCCATCTACCGAGGAGTCGACCATCCGGGTCCTGGCATCCGCTCTTCCCCCGGTGCCCTCGATCGTCGTCATGGACGAGATGCCCTGGCTCGCCGAACAGGATGACCTGTTCGACGGAGCGCTGCAGACAGCGTGGGACCGACTGCTTTCGAGGAAGCCGGTCCTCCTGCTCCTGCTGGGGAGCGACCTTCACATGATGGAGCGGCTGACGGCCTACGACCGCCCGTTCTATGGGCGGGCGGACACCATGGTGCTCGGCCCGCTCAACCCGGCCGAGACCGCCGACGCCGTCGGCTTGGAGGGGAGCGACGCGGTGGACGCCTATCTGGCCAGTGGCGGCCTCCCCGGGATTCTGCGCGCATGGCCGCATGCCACGCCCGCCCTCGATTTCATCCGCGAAGAATGCGCGGATCCGGCGTCCCCTTTGTTCGGCGTACCGGAATCCGTTCTGCTCTCCGAGTTCCCCACCCCCGACCAGGCGCGCCGGGTG
This sequence comes from Microtetraspora sp. AC03309, assembly GCF_020826795.1. Lineage (NCBI taxonomy): Bacteria > Bacillati > Actinomycetota > Actinomycetes > Streptosporangiales > Streptosporangiaceae > Microtetraspora > Microtetraspora sp. AC03309. The sequence continues at coordinate 9,255 of NZ_JADDIL010000095.1, forward strand.
CTCGAAGCGATCGGCAGCGGCGACAGGACCACGGCCACCATCGCGGCCACGGCGGGTGGACGCGAGGGCCCGCTGAAGTCCGGCTCGCTCTCCCCTCTCCTCCACAGGTTGGCGGAGGAGAAGCAGGTGCTTTCCGTGGATCGGCCGCTGTCCACCCAGCCGGGCAAACCGGCCTTGTACCGGATCGCCGATCACAACCTGCGGATGTATCTGGGCATGCTCCGTTCCGCCGCAGATCATTCCCGCCGGGGTCGTCCGGACCTGGCGTTCCGCTTGGTTCAACGACGATGGACCAGCCTTCGCTGCCGCGCGGTGGAACCCGTCGTACGCGACGCGCTGACGATCGCCGGGGCGTCCGGAGATCTCCCGTGGCCCGAGGTTGCGGCCGTGGGCGGCTGGTGGAATCGCCGATTCGCTCCCGAAGTCGATCTGGTCGGCGCGGACCACGCCCCAGTGGCTCGCCACGTCGCGTTCGCGGGCTCCATCAAATGGCTGGGCACCCCATTCGACGCGCATGACCTTGCGACCCTCCGCCGTGACGCGGCGCAGGTGCCCGGGTTCGACACGGGGGCGAGCGGACTCGCCGTGATCTCGCTGTCAGGTATGCGGTCCGGTGTGGAAGGCGCCGACCTGGTCTGGGGCGCGGACGACGTCATCGCGGCGTGGCGCTGAGCCGGGGCGGCGGAACCCGCCCTGCGGCACTGGCCCCGGAGCAACGACCACCGGAGCACTGACCCCGGAGCACTGACCCCGGAGCACTGGCCACCGCGGAACTCGTCCCGGAGGACTCCCGCGCCTCGACGCTTCGAGCGGCCGCGCCGCCAGAACGGGTGAACTACTCCGAGGAGAAGGCGGCGTCGAAGGACGCTTCCGGCGGGGTGATGGCGTTCAGCCGCCGGATGTACGCCAGGGACTCCGGAGCGCCGGCGAGGCGGTCCATGCCGGCGTCCTCCCACTCGATCGAGATCGGGCCGTCGTAGCCGATGGCGTTCAACGCGCGGAAACACTCCTCCCACGGCACGTCGCCCCGCCCGGTCGAGACGAAGTCCCAGCCGCGCCGCAGGTCCGCCCAGGGCAGGTGGGAGGACAGCCGGCCACGGCGGCCGTCGCCGACGCGGACCTTGGTGTCCTTGCAGTCGACGTGATAGATCCGGTCGGCGAAGTCGAGGATGAACCCGGCCGGGTCGACCTGCTGCCAAACCATGTGCGAGGGGTCCCAGTTCAGCCCGAACGCCTCGCGACGGCCGACGGCCTCCAGCGTGCGCACCGTGGTGTGGTAGTCGTAGGCGATCTCGCTGGGGTGCACCTCGTGCGCGAACCGCACGCCCACCTCGTCGAAGACGTCCAGGATCGGGTTCCACCGGTCGGCGAAGTCCTGGTATCCCGCCTCGATCATCGACGGCGGGACCGGCGGGAACATCGCCACGGTGTGCCAGATGGACGATCCGGTGAACCCCACCACCGTTCCGACGCCCAGCTTCGCCGCGGCCCTCGCGGTGTCCTTCATCTCCTCGGCCGCGCGCCGCCGTACCTCCTCGGGATCTCCGGACCCCCACAGGCGCGCGGGCAGGATGGCCTTGTGCCGCTCGTCGATCGGGTGGTCGCAGACGGCCTGTCCGACGAGGTGGTTCGAGACGGCCCACACGCCGAGGTTGTGCTTCGCGAGGACCTCGCGCTTGCGTTCCACGTACGTGTCGTCGGAAAGGGCCTTGTCCACCTCGAAGTGGTCGCCCCAGCAGGCGATCTCCAGGCCGTCGTAGCCCCATTCGGAGGCGAGCCGGCACACCTCCTCGAAGGGGAGATCGGCCCACTGCCCGGTGAACAACGTGATCGGTCGCGTCATCTGCGCTCCTCCCGGTACGGGATCTCAGGGGATGTCACGGGATGTCATGGGTGTGCTCAGAGCGGCGTCCACCGGGAGGCGTTCGCCGCGCTCTCCTCGACGGCGGCCAGCACGCGCTGCACGCGCAGGCCGTCCTCGAACGAGGGCGAGGGGTCGGTCCCGGCCGCGATCGCCTCCAGGAAGTCCTTCACCTCGTGGGTGAAGGTGTGCTCGTAGCCCAGGCCGTGGCCCGGAGGCCACCACGCGTCCATGTAGGGATGGCCGGGCTCGGTGACGAGGATCCGCCGGAACCCGGCGTCCGCCTGGGCCTCGTCGTGGAACCACAGCTCGTTCATGGCCTCGAAGTCGAACGCCAGGCTGCCCAGCGAGCCGTTGATCTCCAGCCGGAGGGCGTTCTTGCGTCCGGTGGCGAACCGGGTGGCCTCGAACGACCCCAGCGCACCGCCGTCGAACCTGCCGATGAACAGCGCCGCGTCGTCGACGGTGACCTGCCCCCGCCCGTCCGTACGGCTGCCGCCGGCGAGCCCGCTGGCGCCCTCGGCCAGCGGCCTCTCCTTGACGAAGGTCTCGGTGAGGGCGGAGACGCCGGTCAGCAGCTGTCCGGTGACGAACTGGGCGGTGTCCACGATGTGAGCGCCGATGTCGCCCAGCGCGCCCGATCCGGCCCTGTCCTTCTGCAGTCGCCACACCAGGGGGAACTCGGGGTCCACGATCCAGTCCTGGAGGTACTGGGCGCGGACGTGCCGGATCTCCCCGAGGCGTCCTTCCGCGACGTACCTCCTGGCCAGCGCGATGGCGGGCACCCGCCGGTAGTTGAAGGCGACCATGCTGCGCACGCCGCGCGCCGCCGCCTTCTTCGCGGCCGCGGTCATGGCCTCCGCCTCCGCCACGGTGTTGGCGAGCGGCTTCTCGCACAGGACGTGCTTGCCCGCCTCCAGTGCGGCGATGGCGATCTCCGCGTGGGAGTCACCGGGCGTGCAGATGTCCACGAGCTGCACGTCGTCGCGGGCGACCAGCTCGCGCCAGTCGGTCTCGACCGCGGCCCAGCCGAGCGCGGCCGCGGCGGCGGCCGCGTGGTCCTCCGACCGACCGGAGAGCACCGCCATCGACGGTGTCACCGGCAGGTCGAAGAACGCGGTCACGTTCCGCCAGGCCTGGGAGTGCACGCGTCCCATGAACGCGTAGCCCACCATGCCCACCCCGATCAGCGGCTTCACGATTCGAACCCCAACGGGAGGTAGGTCGCGGCGTTGTCCTTGGTGATGGTCTCGGACGCGAGGGTGATCGACTGGGGGACCTGGTTCTCGGTGAGGTCGGACATGCCCTTGTCCTGGGCGATGAGCCGGGCCAGTTTGATCGCGGACGACGCCATGGTCGGGCTGTAGGTCACCGTGGCCGCGAGCACGCTGCCACCGGACTGGATCTCACGCATGGCGTTCGCCGATCCTGCGCCGCCGACCATGAAGAACTCGCTGCGGTTCGCCTCCTTGATGGCGGCGAGCACGCCGATGCCCTGGTCGTCGTCGTGGTTCCAGATGGCGTCGATCTTCTTGTGCGCCTGCAGCAGGTTCGCGGTGACCTCGGTGCCGGACTGGACGGTGAACTGGGCGGCCTGCTTGGCGGTCACCTTGAACCCGTACGACTTGAGCGCGTCCTCGAAGCCCTTGCTCCGGTCCTGCGTGAGCGGCAGCGTGGCGATGCCCTGGATCTCGACGATCACGGGATCGCTCACCCCCTTCTCCTTGAGCGTCTTCCCGATGTAATGCCCGGCGGCCACGCCCATGCCGTAGTTGTCGCCGCCGATCCAGGTCCGGTACGACAGCTTGTCGGGGAAGACCCGGTCGAGGTTGACGACCGGGATTCCGGCGTCCATGGCCTGCCTGGCCACCTGGTTGAGCTGCTGGCCGTCGTTGGGCAGCAGCACCAGGACGTCGACCTTCGCCTGGATCAGGGACTCCACGGCCGAGATCTGCTGGTTGATGTCGTTGGTCGGCTCCACCGGCTTGAACACCACGTCGGAGTACTGCTTCGCCGCGGCCTCGGCGTTCTTGGCGATGGCCGCGATCCAGCCGTGGTCGGCGGCGGGCGCCGAGAATCCGATCGTCACCTGGGTGCCGGGCTGGTCGTTGCCGCCGGGCGCGGCGGCGGTCGTCGCCGCGGCGGCCGCCGCGCTGGGCTGCACGGCCGGCTCGTTGCTGGTGCACGCGGAGACGAGCGCTCCGGCGCCGATCACGGCACCGCCGAGGATGAAGCCCCGGCGACCGGTGTTCTGGGTCATGTGATCTCCCGTTTCAGATGGGGGGACTGCGTGAGGAGAAGGGTTCGAGGGTGTGGAGGGCCGGAGCCGCGAGTCGTCGCTCCCGGCCCTCGGCGGTGTTCGGATGGGTGGCGTCGTCAGGTGGCGGTGAGTGCGCCGCGCCGCTGCATGAGCACGGCGACGACGATGATCAGGCCTTTCGCGATGAGCTGGTCGCTCGTGTTGAGCCCGTTCAGGATGAACAGGTTGGTGATCACCGTGAAGATCAGCAGGCCCAGGATCGACCCGATGATGGTCCCCCGGCCGCCGGTGAGCAGGGTGCCGCCGATGATGACGGCGGCGATGGCGTCCAGTTCGTACAGGTCGCCGTGGGTGGAGGAGCCGGTGGTCGTCCTCGCCATGATGAGGACGGCCGCGATCCCGCAGCACAGGCCGGACAGCCCGTACAGCAGCATGGTGTGGCGCCGGACGTCGATGCCGGCCAGGCGGGCGGCCTCGGGGTTGCCGCCGACGGCGTACGTCCTGCGGCCGAACGTGGTCCGGTTGAGCAGGATCCAGCCGAGCACCACCACCAGGGCGAAGACGTAGACCAGCAGCGGCAGCCCGAGCACCCGGGTGGTGGACAGTTCGACGATCGCGCTGTTGGCCTGCTGGACCAGCTGGGTCCGCTGGTTGGACATGCGCTGGGCCAGGCCCCGGGCCGCCACCAGCATGGCGAGGGTCGCGATGAACGGCACCATCCGGCCGTAGGAGATCAGGAAGCCGTTCACCAGCCCGGCCCCGGTGCCGACCAGGACCGCGCACACGATCATGACCGCCGGGCCGTACGACTGGGTGGCCAGGGTGGTCGCCCAGACCGAGGACATCGCCATGACCGCGCCGACGGACAGGTCGATGCCGCCTCCGATGATCACGAAGGTCATGCCGACGGTGATCACGCCGATCGTCGAGGCGAGCGCGAGGATGCTCACCAGGTTGGAGGAGGTGGCGAAGTTCTCCGGCCTGGTCACCAGGCCGACGATCGCCAGGAGGACGAGCGCGGCGACGAGGCCGACGTGCGGCACCTCCCCGATCCTCCCCAGGAAGGGCCTTCTCGCCACGCGTGTCGGGGTCGCCTCAGTCAACGTGGGACTCCTCGTTCGTCGAAACCATGACCAGATCGAGGACGCGGTGCTCGTCGAGGTCCACCGCGGGGGCCTCGTGCACGATCCGGCCCTCACGGATGACAAGCACGCGGTCCGCCAGCCCGAGTACCTCGGGGACCTCGCTGGACACCAGCAGGACGGCCACGCCCTCGTCGGCCAGCCGCCGGATGACGGCGTACAGCTCGGCGCGGGCGCCCACGTCCACGCCGCGGGTCGGCTCGTCGAGCAGCAGCAACCTGCGGCCCTCGACGAGCCAGCGGGCCAGCACCGCCTTCTGCTGGTTGCCGCCGGACAGCGTCTTGACCGGCCGGCGCGGATCGCGCGGCCGGATGTCCAGCGCCTCGATCAGCCGGGCCGCCTCCGCGGCCTCCCTGCGGCGGTCCATCCAGCCGAGGCGCGCGTAGCGGGTCAGGCCGGCCAGCGTGATGTTGCGCGCCACGCTCTGGTCCAGCAGCAGGGCCTGCGCCTTCCGCTCCTCGGGAGCGAGGCCCATGCCGAGCCGTACGGACGTGGTCGTGTGGCCGGGCCGTACGGGGCGGCCGTCGAGCAGGACGCGGCCGGACGCCCGGCGCGCGCCGTAGACGGCCTCGATGATCTCGGACCGGCCGGAGCCGACCAGACCGGCCAGCCCGACGATCTCCCCGGCCCGCACGGAGAAGGAGACGTCGGCGAAGACGCCGGGCACGGTCAGCCCCTCCACCCCCAGGACCTCGGGCCGGTCGCCGCCGGGTTCCGGTCGCGGCGGGAAGACGTACTCGACGTCGCGACCGGTCATCAGCGAGACGACGCGCCCGGTCGGGGTCGTGGCGGGGAGGCCCACCGCGACCGTGCGGCCGTCCTTGAGCACGGTGACCCGGTCGCCGATCTCGCGGATCTCCTCCAGCCGGTGCGAGATGTAGACGACCGCGACTCCCTGGCCGGTGATCTCGCGGATGATCCGGAACAGGTTGGCGACCTCGTCGTGCGCGAGCGCGGCGGAGGGCTCGTCCATGACGATCAGGCGGGCGTCGTGGGAGAGCGCGCGGGCCATGCTGACGACCTGCTTGGCCGCCGGAGGCAGCCGGCCCACCTCGGTGCCCGGCGGGATCTCCCCGTGGCCGAGCCGTCGAAGCAGGTCCGCCGCGATCCGGTTGGTCTCTCCGCGCCGGGTGAACCCGAACGAGGTCCGCTCGTGGCCGAGGAGGATGTTCTCGGCCACGGACAGCCCGTCCACCAGGTCGAGCTCCTGGTAGATGGTCGCGATGCCCTGTTTCATGGCCGCGGTCGGGGTGGCCAGCCGTACGGGCTCGCCGTCCAGCAGGACCTCGCCCTCGTCGGGCTGGTGCGCGCCCGCGAGGATCTTGATGAGGGTCGACTTGCCCGCGCCGTTCTGGCCGAGCAGGCAGTGCACCTCGCCGGCCCTGACCTCCAGGTCGACGCCGTCCAGTGCTCGTACGCCGGGGAACCGTTTGACGATTCCCCGCATGGCGAGCAGGGGTGCCGTGTCGGGGGGTGACACCGGCATGATGCCTCCAGTTGCTGCGATGGGCGTTACGCGGCCGAGTAGACGTGGTCACTGATGAGCCGGGTCGCGCCGACGATCCCGGCGGCGTCGCCCAGTTCCGAGAGCACGATGGGCAGGTTGCCCGTCGCCAGCGGCAACGACCTGCGGTAGACGACGCTTCTGATCTCCGCGAGCAGCACGTGGCCCAGACGGGCCACGCCTCCGGCGATGATGACGAGACCGGGGTTGAAGAAGCTGACCAGGCTGGCGAGGACCTGGCCGACCCTGCGCCCGCCGTCACGGATGATCTGGATCGCCGCGGCGTCTCCCTGCGCCGCCGCGGCCGCCACGTCCTCCGCCGTCAACGCTCCGGCCGCGGCGAGCCTCTCGGCGAGGTACGGCGAGCCGCCCGACCGCGCGACAGCCGTGGCCTGACGGGCCAGCGCGGCCCCGCCGAAGTATGCCTCCAGGCACCCCGAGTTGCCGCAGGCGCAGATCGGGCCGTCGTCGTCGACCCTGATGTGGCCGATGTCGCCCGCGCTCCCGGACACTCCGCGGTAGATCTTGCCGTCCACCACGATGCCGCAGCCGACGCCGGTGCCGATCTTGACGAGCAGGAAGTCGCCGACCTGCCTGGCCAGCCCCGCGTGCAGCTCCCCGAGCGCCATGATGTTGACGTCGTTGTCCACCATCGCCGGGCAGCCGAGTTCCTCGCTGACCGCCTCCCTGACCGGGTAGCGGTCCCACCCGGGCATGATCGGCGGGACGACGGGGACGCCCTCGGGAAAGCTCACCGGCCCGGGGACGCCGATGCCGGCGCCGTGGAGCTGGGTGAACAGGCCCTGCTCGCGGAGCTTGCCCAGCAGGGCGATGGCCCGGTCGAGCACCACGGCCGGACCCTCCCGGATGTCGCACGGCTCGCTCAGATGTCCGAGGACCTCCAGCTCGCCGTCGGTGACCGCGACGTCGACCGAGGTGGCGCCGATGTCGATCCCGGCGAACCTCGTCTGGCGCGACAGCCGTACCTTGCCGGACCGCCTGCCGCCGCGTGACTCGGCGAGGCCGTCCGGCTCTGCCAGGCCCAGCTCGATCAGCCGGTCGAGCTCGACGTTCAGTTTGGACCTGGACAGGTCCACCACGTCACCGAGCTCGGCCCGCGACCGGCCGCCCTCCCGCAGGAGCCGCAGCAGCATCGCCTGATGCACGTTCTCTGGCCGCATGCGCTTCACAAAGCCTCCGGATCGGAGTGAGATGGCGCGAACTTACCCTTCTTTTGCGGAACTGTGAAGACCTTTTCTACGCCGCTTCCCTAACTTTCGCTGAAATCTGCAAAAGTTAAGGACCTGAGCTGTCACAACGAAAAACGCACGGCCTCGCGGATCAAATGATCAACGCGAGGCCGTGCGTTTCGTTGCGGCCACATCCGGCGGGCGACCCCGCCGTAGCGGCGGATGTCAGAGCATGGCCTGCATGGAGGCGCCGGCCTGCTGGCCCAGGGTGGTGGGCTGGAGATACGGCTGCTCGGCCATGATGGCCTCCCAGTTGTCGCGGATACCCTCGACGGAGATCGCGTCGTCCCGCCATCCCGGCCCCTCGGCGACGAACACGCGGGCGACCCGGCCGCCGCCGACCGAGAACACCTCACCGCTGGTCTCGCAGCTCTCGTGCGCCAGGTAGGCGACCACGGGGCTGATCCGCTCCGCGGTGAACTTGGCCTCGAACTCGGCGGGGAGCAGGGTCTCGGTCATCCGCGTCCAGGCGATCGGCGCGATCGCGTTGGCCCTGATGCCCGCGCGGGCGCCCTCGATGCCGAGGGTCTTGGTCAGGCCGACCAGACCCATCTTGGCCGTGGAGTAGTTGGCCTGGCCGAAGTTGCCGAACAGTCCCGCCGGGGACGAGGTGTTGACGATGCGGCCGTAGCCCTGCTCCTTCATGTGCGGGAACGCGGCCCGGCTCACCAGGAACGCGCCGCGCACGTGCACGGCGATGACCGCGTCGAACTCCTCGACGGTCATCTTCCCGAACGACTTGTCGCGCAGGATCCCGGCGTTGTTGACGACGATGTCCAGCCGCCCGAAGGCGTCGACGGCGGCCCGTACGACGGCCTCGGCACCCTCCGGAGTGGCGACGCTGTCGGCGTTCGCGATCGCCTCGCCGCCGTTCTTCGTGATCAGCTCGACGACCTCCGCGGCCGGACCGGTGGAGGCGCCGCTGCCGTCCAGGGCGCCGCCGAGATCGTTCACGACGACCTTGGCACCCCGCTCGGCCAGCAGGAGAGCGTGCGACCGGCCGAGCCCGTGACCCGCACCGGTGACGACCGCGACCTTTCCGTCGAACCTGAGATCGGACATCGCGTCCACCCTTCGAGGAGAACAACATTCTAGTTGTCCAAACAATATCTCCCCGTCCCGTAAGGGACATCAGACGATGTCGCACCGTTGCAGATAGTGATCGAACGAGTAAATTTCTGCTATAGTCCTTGATCCCGTACGGGCATGGGTGAAAGTCACGGCACACCTAACTGGAGGCCCCGCATGCCCTCATCTCCGCCGCTGCGCGTGGTCCAGTGGGCCACCGGCGCAGTCGGGGGGTACGCGCTCCGCGATGTGATCAGCAGGCCGGATCTCGAGCTGGCCGGAGTCCTCGTCTACGACCCGGACAAGGTCGGGCTCGACGCCGGGGAGCTGGTCGGTCTCGGATCCACCGGGATCGCATGCACCGACGACGTGGACCGGGTGCTCGCGCTCGACGCCGACTGCGTCCTGCACATGCCGCTTCCCGCCGCCTATTTCGGCGGTGATCCGGCGACCGACGTGGAGGTCGTCTGCGCCCTTCTGGCCTCCGGCAAGAACGTCATCACCACCACCGGGTTCGTCTATCCGCAGGCGTACGGTCCCGGCCTGGTCGACCGGCTGGAGTCGGCGTGCGCGCGCGGTGGGACGTCGCTGCACGGCACCGGCATCAACCCGGGGTTCATGAGCGACCTGCTGCCGCTCGCGCTGTCCGGGCTGTCCTGCCGGCTCGACCACATCTACGTGCGCGAGTCGTCCGACTTCCGGGGGCACCCGTCACGGCAGATCGTCACCGACCTGATCGGGTTCACCCGGGCGCCCAAGGACTACGCCGGAGCGGTGCGGCCGTTCCGCGCCTTCCAGCGTGCGCTGTTCTCCGAGAGCGTCCAACTCGTCGCGCACGCGCTCGGCGTACGGCTCGACGAGGTCGAGGAGACCGACGAGTACGAACTGGCCGTCGACGAGTTCGAGATCGCCGCGGGAGTGGTCCGGCCGGGCACGGTCTGCGCGTCGCGCTGGGTCTTCAGCGGCCTGGTCAGGGGCCGGCCGTTCATGACGGTCGAGTGCGTCTACAAGGCGGACGCCGACCGGGTGCGCCGCTGGGCCGCGCCGGGCTTCGCCGTCCACATCGAGGGCCGTCCCACCATGGCCGTCACGATCGACGAGGTCGAGCACGGCCTGGCCGGGGCGGCGGCGCACGCCGTCAACTCGATCGCCGCCGTGTGCGCCGCACCGTCCGGCATCCGTACGCTTCTCGACCTGCCGCTCGTCACCGGCCGCGGCACGGCGCGGCTCGCCTGATCCGCTCCCGAGATCCCGGCCGGCGCGGCCGATCAGCGCGGCAGGAAGTGACCGAACCTGCCCTGGTGATAGAGCAGCGGCCGACCGGCTTCCTCGACCGTCGTCGCCGTGACCAGGCCGACCACCAGGATGTGGTCGCCGACCTCGACGGTGTGGTGCGTACGGCAGATCAGGTGGGCGGACACGTCGTCGAGCAGGGGCACACCGTCCGGCCCCGCCCTCCAGCGCGTCGGGTGGGCGAACCTGTCCGCGCCCTTCTTCGCGAACCGGGAGGCGACGTCGGCCTGGTCGCTCGCGAGCACGTTCACCGCGAAGTCGCCGGCCCTTCGCAGCCGTGGCCAGGTCGAGGACGACTGGGCCACGTAGAACGACACCAGCGGCGGGCTCAGGCTCACCGAGGAGAACGAGGTCGCCGTCAGCCCGACCGGTTCCCCTTCGGGAAGGGCGGTGACCACCACGACTCCCGCCGCGTGGACGGCGAGCGCCCGGCGGAACTCCTCACTGCCCACACCCTCGCCGGTGCCGCCGACGAGCCTGAGCCGCGAGCGGCCGTTGTCCTCGGGGATCTCGTGCGCGACCGTCACGCGGTCACCTCCTGGGGAAGCGTGAGCTGCGGGGCGACCTGGTCCACCCAATCGGCCAGGACGTCGTCCAACTCGGGGATCCGCGACTCCAGCAGCGCGAGGCCCGGGGTGGGGACCCACGCGCCCAGTTCGACCAGGAGCGGCCGCAGGTGGACCTCGACGGCGAGGGAGTGCTTCGGATCGCCCATCACCAGCAGCGGCAACGCGAACTTCCCGGCCAGCGCCCGGTGCGGCAGCCGGTCGAGGAACGCCTTCAGGAGGCCCGTGTAGGAGCCCTTGTAGGTCGGCCCGGCCACCACCAGGAGATCGGCGTCGAGGACCAGTTCCAGGGCGACCTCCAGCGGCGCGGACGGCTGGGGGCCGAACAGGTGCGGCGCGAGCCCCGCGAGGTCCACGACCTCGGGTGGCGCCGTCCGCCCGATCCGTGCCGCGACGGCCTCTGCGGCCCGGACGGCCACGTCCAGCGTCCGTGATCCGGCCCTCGGGTTGCCGACCAGCGTCACGATCGTCATTTCGTACTCCTTACCTGTACAAGCATGCATGTACTGGGACATTTCTCTGTCCCTTCGCACGGCCGTCCCGCGGGAGAGGCGGCCACCCTCGGCACCCGACGAGCACGGGGGAAGAGGGAGGGAATGCGCCGCCCGCACCTGCGGGCGGATCGGTTTCTAGGAGGCACGACGACACCGGGCGCTCGCGACGTGACCGAAGTCCACGTGGACGCGCCTGGTCAGGTACGGACCCTGGCTCATGACCGTGACGCTAAACGCGACTCATGGCAAAGTCAATATTTCCTACTAGCTTTCCATGAAATGCCACAGATCCGGCTCGCCCACGACCCGGGTCGCCAGCCCACGGGCCTCCAGCCACACCAGGTGGGCGAGGGTCTCGTTGGTCGCGGACCGCTGCATGAACGCCGGGATCGTCTCCCACGGCCGTGACCAGGTGAGGCGGGTGGCCAGCTCCCAGCACGTGACGCCGTCGGCGGCCTTGAGCACGGTCTCGATCTCCGCGAGCCGCTCCTCATGGTGGCCGATCACGTAATTCACCCGCTCCGCCAGCTCCAGGAAGCGGTATTCGTGGGCGGGAAGCACCTCGTCCACGTCCAGCTTGCCGACACTCCTCAGCGAGTCGAGATAGTCCGCCAGCGGGTTGGGCGCCGACTGCGGGTGGACCGCCACGTTGGGGGTGATCCGGGGAAGCACGTGGTCACCGGAGAACAGCAGCTTGCGGTCGGCCTCGACGAAGCACAGGTGACCGGGCGAGTGCCCCGGCGTCCAGATCGCCTTGAGGTTCCAGCCGGGCAGGTCGAGCCGCTCGCCGTCCTCGATCAGCCGGTCGGGCACGGCCGTCGACACGTAGTTGCGCATCATCATGGACGCCCCGGCCAGCTCCTGGGCCGTCAGGTCGGGCACGCCCGCCCGCAGGAGCAGCATCCGTCCCCGGTCGGCGAGTTCCTTGATGCCCGGCTCGTCGTAGCGATCGTGCACCAGCCGCGCGTCGGCGGGGTGCAGCCCGATCCACGCGCCCGACGCCTCCCGGAGCCGCCCGGCGAGGCCGTAGTGGTCCGGGTGGATGTGCGTGACCAGGACGGCCTTGATGTCGGTGACCGCGTATCCGGCCACCGCGAGCCCGGCGGTGAGCGCGTCGTATGCCTCGTCGGTGTTCCATCCCGCGTCGATGATCGCGACGCCGTCCGGCAGCTCCATCGCGTAGACGAGGACGTACCTCAGCGGGTTGATCGGGATCGGCACGGGAATCGACCAGAGGCCGGGGCGCACGCGCTCGACCTCGGGCAGAGCTCCTCCGTTCCACGCCGCACGCTGCTGCTCGTTCGCCGCCGTCACCATCGGCTTGCTCATCGGCCTGCCCCTTTCGCCTCCAAGATTCTGCCCCGCGCACCGAATCAAGTTCTACTCGGGGCGGGTACGGGAGCCGCCCGGCGGGCGGGGAGCCGTACGAACAGGAGCGATGAGGCGAGAACCACCACGGCCACGGCGGCCCACGTGCCGCCGACGCCGAGTTTCGTGGTCAGCGGGCCGAGGCCGAGCGTGATCAGCATGCCGCCGAACTGGAGCTGGAGCGAGTCCACGGACATCACCGTGGCCCGCCGCGCGGACTCCACCCGGAGGTGGATCAGCTCCTCCCTGACCAGCTCGGTGACGGACATCGCGGCGAAGACCACGAAGTACGCGACGCCCGCCGCGACGATGCCCGCGGTTCCGGACAGCGTGACCGACGCCGCAAGACCGGCGAGAGCCACGGCGGTGACGATCATCGCGGCGACCGCCGTACGCGTGGACGAGCTGAGAAGGCGGGCCACGGAAGGGGCGACGGAGCTGCCGACCGCGTTGGCTCCGAATCCGACCGCGGCCACGATCGCGTAGGCCGTGCTTCCCGTCTCCAGGTGGCCGGTGAGCTCCGCGAGACGCACCGGGGTCAGCGCCTCGATGCCGGCCAGCATCACCCCCGCCGCCGCCCCGACCAGGAGCAACCGGGCCAGACCCCGGTCGCGCACGGCGAGGTGGAAACCGCCGCGGATCGTCAGCGGCACGTCCTTCAATATCTCCCTCAGCCGCTCGGCGGCGCGCGACCCGGACGATCCCTCCGAGGATGTCCGCCGCGGCTCCGGCATGGCCGAGAGGACCACGACGAAGGCCACCGCCGCCGCGACCGCGCCGCACCACACGGGGACGGCGAGCCGCTGCACCGCGTCGCCGGGCAGCACGAGTGGCACGAGACCACCCGCGAGGACCCCGCCGAACAGGGCGGTGGAGCTCGCGGCGGACCCCAGGGCCAACCCCGGCTTGAGATCGGCCTCCGGCCCCTCGGCGGCGTGCAGCGCGTCGACGTACCACGCCTGGGCCGGGCCACTGGACAGCGCCCGCGCGACGCCCTTGAACAGTGAGGAGAGCAGGAACAGCCAGACGGAGTCGGCCATGGCCATCACGACCAGCCCCGCCATGCTGAAGGCGAAGCCGGCCGCGAGCACCACCCGGCGGCCCACGACGTCGGCCAGCCCTCCGGTCGGGAGCTCCAGCAGCACGATCGTGACGGAGTACGCGGCCGACACCAGGCCGATCTCCCCCAGGTCGAGCCCCCTGGCGGACATCAGCAGCACCATCGGCGCCATCATCAGCCCGGGAGGCAGCCACCCGAGGAACTGGATCAGCGCGTACCGTCTCCGCGCGCCCGCCGCGGTCAGCGTGTCACCCCACATAGCCGCGCACCGGATGGGCGCTGACGAACACGGACACCCGCTCGGCGTCGGGCGCGTCCTTGTCGCGCTCCTCGAACTCCCTGAGGAGGGCGGAGACGCGCCCGTAGAGTGCCTCGACCGAGGCGGGCGTGAGCCGGACGACGTCGTCGGACATGCCGGCGGCCTCGATCCACGCCGCGCCCCAGGATTCGGGGTCCCGGTCGAACGCCTCCACGGTCGCCCGGAGCACCTCCAGCTGCCGCCGGCGCATGAAGGCCACCGCCTCGCGCCCCTCGGGAGTGCCGGACAGCTCGGTGTTGCTCCACGACGTGTAGGCGTGGGCCGCCCGCCAGCGGCGCTCCCGCCGGTCGCGTTGCTCGGCGTCCTCCTCGACGAAGCCGTACTTCGCGAGTTGCCGCAGGTGGTAGCTGGTCGAGCCCGAGCTCTCGCCGAACTTGGCGGCCAGCTCCGTGGCCGTCGCCGGCCCGTCGAGCCGCAGCGTCCCGAGGAGGCGGACCCGCAGCGGGTGGGCCACGGCCTTGAGCGCCCGGGGATCGGTGACATGGAAGGCCTCGTTCATGTCTCCGGTTCTAACATTGCAAAGAGAGTTTTGCAAACCTTCCTTTGCGATGTGAAACTTTCATCGGGCCAACCGGACACCGGCCGGTCAGGCGGTGATCGGCACCGGAGATCGTTGACGCCACGGGAAAAGCGAGGGAACCATCGAGGCGCTCACCTGTTTGGGAGCGCTCCCACACCCCCCAAGGATCTCCGTGATCAGACGACTCAGCATCCTCGCCGCGGCGGCGCTGGCCGCGACGTGCCTGACCGGCGCCCCGGCCATGGCGGACGGACCCGAGCAGATCGCCAACGGCACGTTCGACACCACCACCGAACCGTGGTGGCACACC
The DNA here is from genome assembly GCF_020826795.1 of Microtetraspora sp. AC03309. Classification (NCBI taxonomy): domain Bacteria; kingdom Bacillati; phylum Actinomycetota; class Actinomycetes; order Streptosporangiales; family Streptosporangiaceae; genus Microtetraspora; species Microtetraspora sp. AC03309. The sequence goes on from NZ_JADDIL010000095.1 coordinate 24,270, forward strand.
GGCAACCTCGCGTTCGACCTCGACGGCGGGCGGCTCTGCGCCGACGTGCCCGGCGGCACCGCCAACCCGTGGGACGCGATCATCGGCCTCAACGACATCCCACTGGTCAAGGACGAGACCTACGCGTTCAGCTTCTTCGCGACCGCGACCCCCGGGAAGGTCGCGAAGGCACTGATCCAGCTCCCCATGGACCCGTACACGCAGTACCTCTCCGCCAACCCCGAGCTCAGCGTCTCTGGCAACACCTACGCCTACACCTTCACCTCGCCGGTCGACCTGCCGAACGGCCAGGTGGCCTTCCAGATCGGCGGCAGCGCCGAGCCGTGGCGGTTCTGCCTGGACGACGTGTCGCTCAAGGGCGGCGCGGAGCCCGACGTCTACACGCCCGACACCGGCCCACGCGTACGGGTGAACCAGGTCGCCTACCTGCCCAAGGGCCCCAAGAACGCCACCCTCGTCACCGAGGCCGTCGGGGCGCTCCCCTGGCAGCTCAAGGACGCCGACGGCGTCACGGTCTCCGACGGTGTCACCACCCCGCGCGGCGTGGACGCCAGCTCCGGCCAGAACGTCCACTCCATCGACTTCAGCGCGTACAGGAAGGCGGGCGAGGGCTACACGCTCACCGCGGACGGCGAGACCAGCCGTCCCTTCGACATCGGGGGCGGCGCCTACCAGGACCTCAAACTCGACGCGCTGAAGTTCTACTACACGCAGCGCAGCGGCGTCGCGATCGACGACGCGCTGCGCCCCGGGTACGGCAGGCCCGCCGGGCACGCCGGCGTCGCTCCCAACCGGGGCGACACCGCCGTCCCGTGCCAGCCGGGCGTCTGCGACTACACCCTGGACGTCTCCGGCGGCTGGTACGACGCGGGCGACCACGGCAAGTACGTGGTCAACGGCGGCATCTCGGTCGCCCAGCTCATGAGCGAGTTCGAGCGCACCAAGAACGCCCCGTCCGCGACGCCCGTCGGCGGCCTGAACATCCCGGAGAGCGGCGACGCCGTACCCGACATCCTCGACGAGGCGCGCTGGGAGCAGGAATTCCTGCTGAAGATGCAGCGCCGGGACGGCATGACGCACCACAAGATCCACGACGAGAACTGGACCGGCCTGCCGCTGCTGCCGCACCTCGACCCGCAGAAGCGCGAGCTGCACCCGGTGACCACCGCCGCGACGCTCAACCTCGCCGCCACCGCCGCGCAGGCCGCCCGGGTCTTCGCGCCGTACGACGCCGCGTTCGCGGCGAAGAACCTGGCGGCGGCACGGAAGGCGTGGGCCGCGGCCAAGGCGCACCCGGACATCCTCGCGTCCACCTCGGACGGCAACGGCGGCGGCACCTACGACGACGCCGACGTCAGCGACGAGTTCTACTGGGCCGCGGCGGAGCTCTACATCACCACCGGCGAGAAGGGGTTCAAGGACTTCGTCCTCGCCTCACCCCACCACACCGCCGACATCTGGAGCGAGCGGGGCTTCGACTGGGGACACGTCGCGCAGCTCGGCCGGCTCGATCTCGCGACCGTGCCCAACGACCTGCCCGGCCGCGCCGCCGTACGCGCCTCGGTCGTCGCGGGCGCCGACACGTACCTCGCCACGCTCCGGCAGCACCCGTACGGCGTGCCGTACAACCCGCCGACCTACGACTGGGGATCCAACAACCTGGTCCTGAACAACATGGTCGTCATGGCGGCGGCGTTCGACATCACCGGCACGCTCAAGTACCGGGACGGCGTGCTCCAGGGCATCGACTACATCCTCGGCCGCAACGCGTTGAACCAGTCCTACGTGACCGGCTACGGCGAGGTGGCGTCGAAGAACCAGCACACCCGGTGGTACGCGCACGCGCTCAACGCCGATCTGCCGAACCCGCCGGTCGGGACGCTCTCCGGCGGCCCCAACTCCAGCGTCCAGGACCCGGTCGCCCAGGCGAAGCTGCAGGGGTGCAAGCCGCAGTTCTGCTACATCGACGACATCGAGTCGTGGTCGACCAACGAGCTGACGATCAACTGGAACTCGCCGCTGTCGTGGATCTCGGCGTTCGTCGCCGACCAGGGCGACGGCGCGGCACCGGCCCCGCCGACCTGCGAGGTGGCCTACACCGTTCACGGCAGCTGGCCGCAGGGCTTCACCACCCAGGTCACGATCAGGAACACCGGCGCGAAGGCGATCGACGGCTGGTCGCTGACGTGGTCCTTCCTCGGCGCCCAGAAGGTCGCCCACGGCTGGAGCGCCGACTACACCCAGCAGGGCGCGACCGTCACGGCGGCCGGCGAGTCCTACAACAAGAAGATCCGGCCCGGCCAGTCGGTGACGTTCGGCTTCAACGGCACGAGCGCCCCCGGGGCCAACCCCACCCCTGACCTGTTCACCCTGAACGGCGCCGCCTGCGCCTGAGCCTCCCCCGCCGATCCGGCCGCCACCCCCACAAGGAGTGGCGGCCGGATCCACACCCGCGCCTCTCCGGACCGGTAGATCAGCGCGGGTGGATCAGCGCGGGTGGATCAGCTCGACTAGGTCGGGCGCGATTCCCGGAAACTTCCTGTCGGCGGTCAGCAGCGCGTCGGCACCCACCTCGCGCGCGGCCGCGATGATGAGAGCGTCCGGCATCCGGATGGTCAGGTCCCCGGCTCTGAGCCGCGCCGCGCCCTCGGCCGTCGCCTCGTCCACCGCGACGACCCGGTCGATGGCGGCCGCCCGGAACCCGTCGAGGGCCTTCTCCGCGTCGGCTCCTCTGCGGACGGCCCCGACCCGCAACTCACTCCACGTGATCACGGATACGGCGAATACGGCGCCGCGGCCCTCCCAGCGGCGTACGGCGGCGAGGGCGTCGAGGTGGAGCGCGTCATCGGGATTGAGCAGACCGGCGATGACATTCGTGTCGAGCACCACGGTCGGCACGCGGTCAGCTCCAGCTCTCGCGGCTCGCCTCGACGTCCACGGCTTCGGTGAAGCCGGGGACCGTTCCCACGACACCGTCGAAACGGCTGCGGTGCCGCCGGATGACGATGCGGCCGTCCTCCTCTTCTATGTCGACCGGATCGCCCGCATGAAGCCCGAGGCTGCGCAGCACGGCGGCCGGCAGGGTCACCTGGTTCTTGCTGGAGATGCGCGCCGGCCCCGCACGCCTGGCACGTGTCCGCTTCTCGTGCTCCATAACCTTTACTTTAACCAGCATATGTAAAGACTAAACGGCTTCACGTTTCGCGCACAGACGAATCCGCATGGTAGTCACCCGATCGAGCCCGTTCCCGGTCGGTCGGTACCCGCTCGCACGATCCCTCGGAGCGGTCCCGCTCACCGCCCGTTCAGAGATCGCTGCCTCCGGTAGCGTCGAGGGTGGTGCCCGTCACCCAGCGCGCGTCGTCCGAGGCGAGGAAGGCGACCACGTCCGCGACGTCGGACGGCTCGCCCACACGGCCGAGCGCCGCCCGGGCCGCCGACGCCTTCCATGCTTCGGCGTTCCCCCGGAGCCAGCCGGCGTTGACGTCGGTGTCGATGATCCCGGGGGCCACGTTGTTCACGGTGATACCGCGTGCCCCCAGGTGCTTGGCCAGCGCGAGCGTGAAGGAGTCCAGGGCGCCCTTGGTCATCGCATAGGCGATCGCCTCGGGGAACGCGATCCTGGTCACTCCGGAGGTGATGGTGATGATCCGCCCGCCGTCCGGTATCCGGGAGAGCGCCCGCTGGGTGACGAAGAAGGCGGCGCGGGTGTTGACCGCGAACCCGCGATCGTAGATTTCGGGACTCACGTCCTCGATGGCGGCGTGGACACTGATCCCCGCGTTGTGCACGAGGACGTCGACGGGAGCGTCCGCGCCCAGCTCGTGGTCGAGCCCGGCGAAGAGCGTGTCCACGTCGCCGGGCACACCGAGCTCGGCCCGCACCGGGAAGGCCCGGCCTCCTCTTCGCGTGATGGCCGCCACCGTCTCCTTCGCCGCGACCTCGTCACGTGCGTAATTGACCGCGACCAACGCGCCGTCGGCGGCGAGTCGCTCGGCCACCGCCCGGCCGATTCCCCTGCCCGCGCCGGTCACCAGCGCCGTCTTCCCAGCGAGCGAAGCCATGATCCGCCCCTTTCTTTAGCGAGCACTACAGAATGACGGTAGCATATCTGTAGTGCTCGCTATACAATTGACACATGGGGAGAACGCGGGCCTTCGATCGGGACACCGCCCTGGAACGCGCGCTCGACGAGTTCTGGCGGCACGGCTACGAGGCCACGTCGATCGCCACGCTGACCGCCGCGATGGGGATCAACCCGCCCAGCTTGTACGCCGCCTTCGGCGACAAACGAAAGCTGTTCACCGAGGCCGTCCGGCGCTACCAGGAGACACACGGCGCGTTCAGCACCCGCGCGCTCGCCGAGGAGCCCACGGCGAGGGAGGCCGTCGCGCGACTGCTCCGTGAGGCGGCCGAGATCTACTCGGACGCCACGCATCCCCCCGGCTGCCTGATCGTCTCGGCGGGGGTGAACACGACGGACCCCCAGGTCATCGCTGAGCTCCGTGGCCACAGGGAACGCGCCAAGCAGGCGATCAGGGACCGGATCGACCATGACATCCGGTCCGGCCGCCTACCTCGGGGCACCGACAGCGGCGGGCTCGCCGCCTACTACGCCGCCATCATCCAGGGCATGTCCACCCAGGCCTGCGACGGCTGCGGCCGTACCGATCTGGTGAGCGTCGCGGCCCTGGCCATGCGCGCCTGGCCGGAGGAACACCCTGATCCGGACGCGACGCGCAGCGGCGACGACGGCCTAGGCTGTACCGCGTGATCGAGGCAATCAGGGTGGACGAGGCGGTCCGTGAGCTGCGCCCGGACTTCGCCGTCCTGGCCGTCTGCGCGTACGGCCTCGGAAACGGCCCGAGCGACGAGAGGTCGCGCGGCTGGCTGGCCGAGGCCGCGGAGGCGGCGCCGCCGCTCGACCACGACAAGATCGAGGCGTGGCGGGCGGCCTACCGCGCGTTCGGCGCCAAGCCGCAGCGCACCCGCCCTTCGGTGGACGCCCTGATCCGGCGCATGCCGCTTCCCGAGATCAACCTCGTGGTCGACGCCTACAACTCCGTGTCCGTACGGCACGGCCTGCCGATCGGCGGCGAGGACCTCGGACATTACGAGGGCGCGGCACGCCTGGTCCGGGCCGCGGGTGACGAACCGTCCGACGAGGTGCTCGGCGACCCCGGCATCGGCGAGGTCGTCTGGCGGGACGACGCCGGCGTCACGTGCCGCAGGTGGAACTGGCGCCAGTGTGTCCGGACGCGGATCACCGAGGAGACCGTGGACGCCCTGTTCCTCCTCGAACGCCTGGAGCCGCTCTCGTTCGACGAGCTGTCGGCCGCCGGAGACGAGCTCTTCGCGCTGCTGGGCACGATCACTCCCGGTGCCCGGATCGAGTCCCGCCTGATCCGGTGAGGCCGATATGACCATCTGGTAAGCACGGGCTCACCCCCCAGATGGGCTACCCGGGCGTGACCTGTTTGGTCAGTCCTGGGAGGATAGGCCGGGACCTGCGGCCGGACGGGCGCACCCCCTGTCCCAGGCGAGTAGCCTTGGACAAGTTCTCTATCATCAACGCCGATCTGCGGAAGAGGGCGATTTCCGCCGTGTCGTCTGAGTCGTCGCGGACAAACCCGCTGGCAAGCTTTGGACAGAATGAATGGCTTGTCGACGAGTTGTACCAGAAGTACCTGCAGGATCCCGAGTCAGTGGACAAGGCATGGTGGCATTTCTTCGCTGACTACAACGGAACAGGCAAGGCCCCAACGGCCGCCGGCGCCACCGCCGTTGCCGCTCCCCCCTCTCCGCC
>NZ_JADDIL010000096.1:0-29277 GCF_020826795.1 Microtetraspora sp. AC03309
CCCGCCACATCTCCCCCTCGGCCACATCGGAGAAGTGCCGGCCGGCCGCCCGTTCCCTGAACCGGTCGAGCCACCAGCCCGCCAGCAGCCCTGCCGACGCCTCGACGAGGTCCGCGTCCGCGGAGGCCGCACCCACCGCGTCGAGATCGGCGTCATGACCGGTCAGCGTCGCGGGATCGCGGAGGGGCACCATCGCGCAGCGCCAGAAGTCGAGCACCGGTGCCCCGTCCTGGTCCACGGTGCTGATCCGCAGCGCTGCCAGCCCGGTCGGACGGCGGCCCGGTTTCGGCCGGTTCTGCCGCAGCGCCACCACTTGGGTGGACGTGCGCAGCGTGTCACCGATCATCGGCAATCGGCGGAAGACGAGTCCCCGGTAGAACAGGTTCGCCTTCACGTGATGGGTGACCAGGGTGGACTGGCCGATCGCCACGTCCCAGACCAGTGCCGGATGCGCCAGGGACGCTCTCCCTGTGACCTCCTCGCAGAGGTGCGCGTCCAGCGGCAGCCGCAGCCGATCGCCCACGACCGCCTGGTGGACCGCCGCGTGCCCGGGGGTGAGAGTGACTCCCGGAGCGCCGTCGAACACTTGCCCGGCCGCCAGCTCCTCGAAGTACGGACCTTCCACGATCGCCGTCACCGGTCCACTCCCTCTCGCCCGTTCCGCGGCGCGTCCGGCCCCGGTCGCGACCGCGACCGCGTCACCCGTCATCTTCCCTTCAGGTCGCGCGCGCACCATTCCGGGCGCTCTGAACCGGACGCGCCGAGTGGCGGAACCCTGCCGTCGCGTGAACACGCCCTGAGCCGGTAGCCCTCGCACCCACAATCAGGAACGAACCCGTCCTAATTGCCGTCTACTGTCGGAGACACGGAAGCCGCCAGGGCGCATCCACCGCCCCGGACCGGCGTACGGCCGGAAGGAAACGCCACCACCGGCCAGACGGCATCCGTACACCACGACCGCACCACCCGCCTGTGCTCGCAGGCCCTTCCCCCGAGACCCCCTTGGAGAACCTGAATGACCGAGCCTGCGCCCTCGACGCCGCGGTGCACGCCTGGGACATCGCCGTCGCCACCGGGCAGCCGTCGCCGCTCACCCCGAAGCTCGCCCGGGAACTGATGGCGGTCGCCGAGCGGATCGTCCCGCCGCTCCGGGCGTACGGCGCGTACGCGGCGGCGCTGGAGGCGCAGGACGGGGACGACGACGTCGCGGCACTGCTGCGCTACCTGGGCCGTGACCCGGGTTGGACCGCCCGCTGACCCTCCGCACGGCGTTCTGGCCATCTCGGTTAGGGACGGGATCCGACCAGCGCGTTCGCCAGATCGCGCAGGGCCGCCCCGACCCGCTCCGCCTCGTGCTCGTGCAGTACGGCGGTCGCGTGCTCGGCCCCCAGCGGCGCGAGAAGCGTGTGTGCGACCAGATCAGCGTCGCAGCCCGGTCGGGCCTCGGCGAGCAGGATCGCCAGGTGGAGGTGCCAGAACCGGTACGCGCCGATCCGGTACCGGGCGCCGGGACTGGCGGTCTCCGAGACGCGGAGCAGGTCGAGGTTCTCGAAGAGATACGCGGCGTAGGCGTCGACGAACGCCACGACACGTTCGGCGGCGGGCGCTCCCGGACCGAGCGGCGGCGGACCGGAAATGATCCTTCCCTGGAGCAGGCGTTCCTGGTCGTCGAGCAGCGCGGCCACCAGCCCGGACTTGTCACCGAATCTCCGGAAGAGGGTGCCCTTGCCGACCCCGGCCTCCGCGGCGATCGCGTCCATCGAGACGGCCTCGACCCCTTCCTCCCGGAACAGCTTGGCCGCCGCGGCCAGCACCTTCTGCCGGTTGCGCGCGGCGTCCGCCCGCTCCTTCGGCGGCTCCTCCCTGAGTAGGTGAAGCAGTTGCCTTGACGAACCGGACTGCGGTCCGGTAGTTTCCGACGCGTTCACAAAAATGGACTGTAGTCCACTTCTTCTGGAGGACGCAATGACCGCACTCATCTCCCGCGACGAGCTCAAGGCCGCCATCGACGCCGGCGACGTCATCGTCGTCGACGCCCTCGGGGGCGACTACTACGCCCAGCAGCACCTGCCGGGCGCGATCGCCCTCGTGGAGGCCGAGGTCGCCGAGCGGGCCGCCACCCTGCTGCCCGACAAGGACGCCGCGATCGTGACCTACTGCTCGAACGTCGCGTGCCCGAACAGCCAGGCGGTCGCGAACCGGCTCAGCGCCCTCGGCTACACGAACGTCCGCAAGTACCGGGAGGGCATCCAGGACTGGGTCGAGGCCGGCCTGCCCGTGGAGTCCCTCACCACGGCGTCCTGAAGATTCCCGCGACGCGCGTCCTCCGTGGGGCGATGACCCCTCGGGGGATGCGAAGACGGTAATTTTCACTCAACCATCCGTCCCTGGCGAAAAGTTACGATCTCGACGAGATTTGCGTAGCACTCTGGCGCGAGACGGCGGCGCGCTATGTGATTACCCCGGCCTGAACCCCCCACAGGCATTTCGAGAAGGGGTCACATAGGTGAGATCTTCACTCCGGAGCGCCGCCGTCGCGGGCGCGGCCGCGGCGATGCTGCTGTCGGTCACGCCGGCCGCGGTGGGCTCCGCCTCCGAACAGGCATCCGGCACCCGGGTGTCCTGTTCGGCGACGCTGTCCGCGCCCACGCGGGACGCGGCGTTCTCCGAGGCGGCCCGGGCCACGGGCGTGCCCAAGTCCCTGCTGAAGGCCGTGTCGTACATGTTGTCCCGCTGGGACGATCATCAGGGTCGGCCCAGCGACGACGGCGGCTACGGCGTGTTCGACCTGAGCGCCCAGGCACCCGAAGCCTGGGACGGAGCGGACAAGGGCCGCACGGCCGCGCCGAAGAGCCAGATCACCGCGGCGGCCGAGCTGACCGGCCTCCCGGTCACCGCGCTCCGCCAGGAGCCGAACGCCAACATCTGCGGCGGCGCGGCGCTGCTGGCGTCCTACCACGAGGGCGGCGACGACCTGACCGCCTGGCAGGGCGCGGTGGCGCGCTTCGGCTCCAAGAACGACTTCGTACGGCAGGTCTACCAGACCCTCCAGAAGGGCGAGAGCCGCGTCACCGACGACGGCCAGCGGGTGACGCTCGCCGCCGACAGCTCGGTCGTGCTTCCGCGCGCGCAGAAGATCGCCGCCCCGACCACCGACTGCCCGGCCGGACTCGACTGCGAGTGGCTCGAGGCGCCGTACGCCAAGGACTCCCCCACCGCGCCGGACGGCACCACCGACTACGGCAACCACGACCTCGCCGACCGCACGGGGCCGGGAGGACCGAAGCTCGACTACATCGTCATCCACGACACCGAGGGGTACTTCGGCCCCTCCGTGAGGCTCGCCCAGGACCCCACCTACCTCGCGTGGAACTACACGATCCGCTCGTCCGACGGCCACATCGCCCAGCACCTCGACGCCAAGGACGTCGGCTGGCACGCCGGCAACTGGTACATGAACATGCACGCGATCGGCATCGAGCACGAGGGCTTCGCCGGGACCGCCGGCTGGTACACCGAGTCGATGTACCAGAGTTCCGCCGCCCTGGTGAAGCACCTCGCCGGAAAGTACGACATCCCGCTCGACCGGGCGCACATCATCGGCCACGACCAGGTGCCGGGGACGATCCTCGGCAACACCAAGACCATGCACTGGGACCCGGGACCGTACTGGGACTGGGACCACTACTTCGAGCTGCTCGGCGCTCCCATCGGCGGCACGCGGAAGACCACGTCCGATGTCGCGGCGGGAGACGTCGTCGAGGTGCGGACCGGCTACCACGACAACCCGCAGCCCCTGACCGGCTGCGCGGCGGCGTCGCCGCCCTCACCGGACTGCGTCGCCGGCGCGGGCACCAACTTCGTCCCGCTCCACCAGTCGCCCTCCGCGAGCGCCCCGCTCGCCAAGGACCCGGGATGGAAGCCGACCGGCGTCGCGGGCACGACCTACGTGAGCGACATCAGCGCGCGTGCCGTCTCGGGCCAGAAGCTCGTCGTCGCCGAGGTGCAGGGCGACTGGCTGGGCGTGTGGTGGGCGGGCTCGCTCGCCTGGCTGCACAACCCCGCCGCCAAGCCCGTCGTCGTGCGGACGTCCGCCAAGACGGTCACCGTGAGGTCCACGACCACACCGGCCGCGGTCTATGGCCGGGCCTATCCCGAGGCATCCGCCTACGCCGGCACCACCGTCCCCGTGCAGGCGCTCTCGCCGCTCGAGTACAAGGTCCCGGTCGGACAGACGTACGCGGTCAGCGACGAGGACGTGGTCACGGACTACTACCACGCGAAGACGTTCGACGGGTCGGGCCCGGGCGACCGGACCGACCTCAAGGGCCAGGACAGGTACTACCAGCTGTGGTACGCCCACCGGCAGGTGTTCGTCCGTGCGGCCGAGGTGGACCTGCACGACAGCCAGAGGTCCGCGGTGGCCAACACGGCGCTGCCCGCCATCGGCGGCACCGCCGAGGTGGGAGCGGATCTCACCGCCTCCACCGGTTCGTGGTCACGGCAGGTGGAGGGCTTCACCTACCAGTGGCACCTGGACGGCACCGCGGTCCCCGGCGCGACCGCCGCGACGTTCCGGCCGGGCGTCGCCGACCTCGGCAAGGCCGTGACCGTGACGGTGACCGTCGACGACCCGTACTTCACCGCCACGTCGGCGCGCTCCGAGGCCACCGCGCCCGTCGGGCCCGGCACGTTCGCGTCCGTCGAGAAGCCGGAGGTGACCGGCGTTGCGAAGATCGGGTGGTCGCTGAAGGCGTCGCCAGGCACGTGGGCACCGGCGGCGGAGAAGGTCTCCTACCAGTGGCTGCGCGACGGCCTCCCGATCGCGGATGCCACCGCGGAGACCTACCACATCAAGGGTCACGACCGCGGCGCGCACCTGTCCGTACGGGTGACGGTGTCGGCGACCGGCTACAAGGAGGGTGACGCGACGTCGGAGGCCACCGCGGCGGTGACCTCCGCTCCCCCGTCCGGGGAGGACGACGCGAGCTGATTCGGAGGCGGACGACCGTCCACGGCGTGAGACACGCCTGATCACGCCACAGGGGACTCGCCCGGACCCGTTCCGGGCGAGTCCTTCGCCGGTCTCGCCGCCGTGGTCACCGCCGCTCTCAGGGCCGGCCGTCACTCCGAACCGGTGTCGGTGTCCCTCAGGCGTCGGGAGTGAGACCGACGTCGAACTCCACGCCGACCTCGTCGCTGAGCCTGAGTGTGCCGAAGAGCGCCGAGTAGGGGCGGATCCCCCACCGGCTCTGCACGATGGTCGTCGACCCGCGCACCCGCCCCTCGACCACCCGGCCCTCCACGGTGACGGTCCGGGTGGCCCCGGCGAGGGTGAGGTCGCCCTCGACGTGGAACGACTCGGCGGTGCCGTCGACCCGTGACGACCGGAACGTGATCGTCGGGTGTTCCCTCGTGTTCAGCACCTTGTCCCGGAGGTTGCGTACGATATCCCTGCGGTCGGAGTCGCTGAGCGGCTTGATGCCACCGGTCCCCTCCTTGACCTCGATCGACTCGACGTCGACCTCCACCGCGACCGAGGAACCGGCCGGATCGGCCACCGTGGCCTCGCCGTGCCAGCGCGTAGGCTCAAGGGTGAGATCGTGACCGGCCTTCGCGCCGAGTCCGGCGCGGGTGGTCCGAATGAGGAGCCGCCCGGATTCGGGACCCATCGTGTACGTGCCAGGCTGGATGCCCATGTCTCCAGGCTAGTTCACAGCTGATGATGGAACCTCTTTCTGACCTGCGGTCCGGCGTCCTGGCGGAAGGCCGGTCATGTAGTCAAGATGCCTGGACCCTTTGCCAGGCGGCGGCGCGCTCGTCGACCGGCCGCCGGCGCAGCGTGGCACGCTCGAGCGCCGGCGGGGCGTAGGCCATGTCGAGCCGGCCGACGTCGGTGCCGGGAGCGACGATCGTGTCGATCTCGTCGAGGATCTTGTCGTCGAGGGTGCTGTCAGCGCCGACGAGCAGGTCGTCGAGCTGTTCCATGGTGCGCGGTCCGATGATGGCCGAGGTCACGCCGGGGTGGGCGATCGCGAACGCCATCGCGAGGTGAGTCAGCTTCATTCCGGCTCGTTCCGCGAGCGGGATGAGTCGCTCGACCACGTCGAGACGGCGTTCGTCGCTGTAGTGCTTGAACCCGTACGTGGCGCGGTGGGTGTCGGTCCGCTGGCCCTTGCGGAAGCGTCCGGTGAGCATGCCTTGGGCCAGCGGGCTCCAGACGAGCGTTCCCATGCCGTAGCGTTCGGCGACGGGAAGGATCTCGCGCTCGATGCCGCGGTTGAGGATGGAGTAGGTCGGCTGCTCGGTGCGGAACCGCTCAAGGCCGCGGCGCTCGGCGGCCCACTGCGCTTCGACGATGTCGGAGGCTGGGAAGCACGAGGATCCGATCGCACGGACCTTGCCGCTGCGCACGAGGTCGGTCAGCGCGGACAATGTCTCTTCGATGTCGACCGTCGGGTCGGGGCGGTGGACCTGGTAGAGGTCGATGTGGTCGGTCCGCAGGCGGCGCAGCGAGTTCTCGACCTCGGTGATGATCCAGCGCCGCGAGGTGCCGCGCCGGTTGGGGTCGTCACCCATCGGTCCCCACACTTTCGTGGCGAGTACGACGTCGTCACGGCGGCCCTTGAGCGACTTGCCGACGATCTCCTCGGACTCGCCGTGCGAGTACATGTCGGCCGTGTCGATGAAGTTGATGCCGGCATCCAGGGCCTTGTGGATGATGCGGATCGAGTCGTCGTGGTCCGGGTTGCCGATGGCTCCGAACATCATCGCGCCCAGGCAGTAGGGGCTGACCTGAATGCCCGTGCGGCCCAGCGTGCGGTAGTGCATGGCTCTCCTCTGACGGCATAGCATGACTAAGCGGAACTGCTTATCACTTCGCACTATATGGAACGGCTTCTCACTTACACAACCGGAGGTCTTCAGTGAGCGCGGCCACACCTGACCGGGCACGTCGCGTGCGCGCCGACGCGCAGCGCAACATCGACGCGCTGCTCGACGCGGCCCGGGAGGTCTTCGCCACCTCGGGCGCGGACGCTCCGGTACGCGAGATCGCCGCCAAGGCCGGGGTCGGACTCGCCACCTTCTACCGCCACTTCCCGGAACGCTCCGACCTGATCGGCGCCGTCTTCCGGCACGAAGTCGACGCCTGCGCCGACACCGCGGTTACCCTGGCCGCCGAGCACGAGCCGATGGAGGCCCTCACCCGCTGGCTGCGGCGGTACACCGAATTCCTCGGGACCAAACGCGGGCTCGCCGCGGCCCTGCACTCCGGCAACCCCGCCTACGAACCGCTGCCCGCCTACTTCCGGCAGCGCTTCGAGCCCGCCCTCGGATCGCTGCTCGCCGCCGCGTCCGCCGCCGGTGAGATCCGCGGCGACGTCGAGCCCATGGAACTCCTCCACGCGGTGTCCAACCTGTGCTTGCCGGCCGAGGTGGATCCCGCCCGTGCCGGGCGCATGGTCGCCCTGCTCATCGACGGACTGCGCTACGGAGCCAAGCCATGGCGTCAGCCGCCGCCGGTCTCCTCCGCGCGGGAGGACACGTAGGCTCCCTGGTCGGCGAGGATGTAGACGAGACCCTCGTCGCTGAGTTCCTGGATCGCCCGGCGTACGTCCTCGGGCAGCACGCCGTATCGCTGCCGGATGTCCGCCTCCGAGGGAAGCGCGCAATCGGGCTCGATGTGGCCGCTCAGGATCTGGTCGCGGAGGATGTCCGCGAGTTGCCGGTGCACCGGCACGGGGCCGTCGTGCTCGATCGTCGTGGCCACGCCCCATAGATGTCCGCCTCGGACGCGTTCCCACGTCCGAGGCGGCAAATATCCGGCAATATTCCGATCAACGAGCGTCGGCGGAACCGTTGCCCTTCCCGTTGCCGCTCTTGCCGTTCTTGATCTTGATGATGACCCTCTGCGTGGCGGCCGGATCGACCCCGTTCGCGGCGGTCACGGTGAACGCGACCCGTCCCGGCTTCGTCGACGTACCCGAGAGCACCCCGGACACGCTGTCAAGCGTGAGCCCCTTGGGCAGCGTGCCCGCGGTCACCTCGAATCTCGCCTTCGGGAACGCAGAGGCGGTGAAGGTGTGGGCGTAAACCTCACCGACCTCACCACCGGCCGGCACACGCGAGGTGATGACCGGCGCGCGGTGGAGTTCGCTCTCATCGTTCACCGATGCGAAGGGCGTGTCGTTGTCACCGGTCCACCGGTAGAGCGTGATGTCGGCGGTCTGCTGCCCGTTCCGGGTGCCGTTGCGCGCGAGGTAGAACAGTCCGTCACCGAGCGATTCCATCCCCACGTCCGCTTTCTGGACCCAGCCGCGGACGCCGGTGGCCTCGTGGACGCGCCCGTCCGCCGCCGGCGTGATCAGGAGGCCCCGGTCTCCCCCGGTGCCGGCGAGTTCGCCGAGCACGGGCCGGGTCGCCGCGTCCACCGCGAAGAGCGTGTAGTTCGGGAAGGCCGGCTTGGCTCCCGCGTACACACCCATGAACCAGCGCCGCAGGAAGCCGTCGTACTCCAGGTTCTGCACACCGTAGGTGGTGTTGCCGGTACGGACGAAGTACTTGCCCGACACGCTCTCCGGGCCGCTGTGATGAGGAGCCGCCTCGACCAGCGGCTTCTCGTAGCGGGCCCAATCACGGATGTCGTACTGCAACAGCACCTGGTGGTCGTTGTCCGTACGGGTGAGGTTGGAGTAGATGCCGTAGGCCACCGTCAGGTACTGCTCGCCTTCGGTCTCGCCGAACTTCGGGCCGAAGCTGACGCCGTCGATGCCGCTGCTGCCGTAGCGGTGGTCCGGGGTGTTCGCCGTGTCCCCGTCGAAGACGCCGTTGCCGTCCATGTCGGCCGTGAAGTCGGCGACCACCTCGTCGAGGTACACGGTCCGCATGATGTCCGAGTTCTGCGCCCGCATCCCGATCTCGTCGATGGCGTCGACGTCGATGATGGCGATGTAGAAGGCCTTCTGCGCCTTGTACTCGAGCGAGCCGTAGACGCGGCCGTCGGCCGTGTTGAAGTCGAGGTCGCCGAGATGCCCCGTGAACCCGCCCATGGTTCCGATCACGTTGCCCTCAAGATCGGTCTTCACGAGCAGGGTGGTGAACGAGTAGTAGATGTAGCCGTTCGCCTCGTCGACCGCGATGCCCTGCACGTGGCCGGCGCTCCACGCGCCACCGCTGAGCGTCTTGGTGAAGCCCTTGATCTTGGGGACACCCGGTGACGCCTTGGCGCTCGCGGGCTCGCCCTTCCTGCCCTCGCTGTTGACGGCGCGCACCCACAGCGCGTACGCGCCGGGAGCCAGGCCGGTGAACGTGTGGGATGTCCCGGTCGCCGGAGACCACGTCAGGCCGTCGGCGCCGGCGTCTGCGGCGCCGATCGCGACCTCGTATCCGGTCACAGTCGCGGCCCCCCCGCCAGGGGTCGTGCCCGCGTCGGCGGGTTCGGACCAGGCGAGCGTGGCCTGGCCGTCTTTCTGCGAGACGCGCAGGCCCGTCGGCGCGCCCGGCGCCGTCGCCTCTGCGGCGAGCCGGGTGACCTTCACGTCGTCGAAGGCGACGGTCGCGTTGTTGACGACGAGGCCGAGCGTTCCGTTCGTACGGAGCAGGTCGTTCGTCGACAGGTACGCGACGCCGTCGATCGAGAGAGTGGCACGGGTGCCGCGTACGTCGAGCGACAGCGCGTGCGTCTCGTTCGTGTTGAGCGCGACGTTCGCGGCGGCGGTGACAGGCGACGTGTAGGACCCGCCGGCCGTCTTGTTCACCGCGTATTCGAGGCCGTTGCTCAGCTTCGTGTTGCTGCGGACCACGAACACCGAACCGTAGTCCTCGGCACCGTGGAAGTCCGCGGCCAGGTTGAGCCAGCGGGAGTCGTTCGCCACCTGTAGGAAGTTCGCCGTGGCCTCGAGCCGGTAGTTCTCGTAGCTCGTGCCGAACGTGACGCGAGCACGCTGGCCGTTCACAGACGTGCCTTCGAGGCGGCCGTCCTTGACCTGCCAGGAGCCGAGGTGGCTGGTCCACCCGACGGGGAGTTCCCCTGACGAGAAGTCTTCGGTGAGAACCACCGTGTCGGCCTGGTCGCCGTCGGCCGCCAGGACGGGGGCGACACCGAGCCCCAGTGTCGAGGCGATGACGATCGACGTCACCACGCCTCTCCCGAGACGGCGCGTCGTCGTGTTACCGCGCACGCGTTACTCCTTCGGAACCTCGCCCGGGCCGTGGCCGGGGCGCTCGGCCACCGTGGCCGCGAAGCGGTCGACCATCCGTGAAGGGTTGATCAACCGCCAGCGACACAGTGCCGGGGTCGGCTGAACGCGGGCCGTCGCGGCGGCGACAGGCTGCCAACAAAGCCGACAAAAAAGGATGTAATGCGTGATCCGTCGGTCACGACGAGCCGACGACTCCGGTCAGGAGGGGCGGGCTACACCGACCCGATGGCCGTGATCCGGTCACGTACGGCGCGAGCCCGGGGATCCTCCAGCCGGACCAGAGCCGAAAGCGCCTCCCGCCGGTACGGAGTGATGTCATCCCCGGACCCGGACAGATCGATCGCCACCATCATGTTCTCCAGCGCGATCGCCAACTGCCATCGGTCTCCCAGCTCGCGGTGCACGGCCGCCGCCCGGCGATGGAACTCGAGCGCCTCGGCGGGGCGTCCGAGGGCGCGGTATGCCTCACCGGTGCCGTCCAGCGCCCGCGCTTCGCGGCTGCGGTCGCCCATGCGCCGCTGGATGCTCGCGGAGCGCTGGAAAGAGACCAGGGAATCGGCAGGGCGACCCTCGGCCAGTTGCGCCTTCCCGAGTTCCAGCAGCCAGAATCCCTCCCATGCGAGGTTGCAGCGTTCGCGCGCGATGGCCAGGGCCTCTTCGACATGGTCCAGTGCCAGATCGACCTGTCCGGACTCTCGCCGAACCGTCGCCAGGATCCGTAACGCGTTTCCCTGGCCGTCCGGGTTGTCCAGTCGGCGGAACCCGTCGAGCGCGTGCACCGCGAAATCAGCGGCCTCGTCAAGGCGACCCAGATCGCACCCGGCCTCGGCCAGGTTCGCCAGCACGGTCGACCGCCAGTAGGGCTCGTCGAGCGTCCGCAGCACATCAAGACTCTGCTCGAACTCGGAATATGCCTGTGCCAGTTCGCGGCGGCGGATGTGCACCAGGCCGAGGGCGTTCAGCGATATGGCCTCACCGAGCCGGTCCCCGATGTCCCGCCGCAATGCGAGGGCCATGGCGTGGTGTTCGGCGGCCTCGGCGAGCTGGTGGGACTGGACATATGCCTTGCCCAAGCTGTCCAGGACCTCCGCTTCGCCGTACCTGTCGCCGGTACGGCGGGCGGCCTCAAGTCCCATGGATCCCATTGCGAACCACGACTCGAAGGGGTTGTGGCGCATGCAGTAGCTGCGCGCGATCGCGGCGATCCGCCAAGCGAGGTCGTCCAGCCCTGTCTGTGCGGCGGCACGCACGGCGACGACCAGATTGGCCAACTCGGCCTGGAACCACCGAAGCGCCTCCGAATAATCGAAGACGTTCACCACCGCGACAGGTGGGGTGGCGTCGCCCAACTCGATCGGCCGATCAAGGGGAGCCAGCTTCTCCTGAGCGTGCGCCGCGCTACGCAGATACCACGTGATCACCTGCCGCACGACGGCGTGGCGGCTCTCCTCGCTCTCCTCGGCGGCCGCCTGGTCGAGGGCATACGCGCGCATCAGGTCGTGGAACTGATAGCGGTCGGGCGCGATCTGCTCGACAAGGTGTGCCCCGACCAGCATGTCGAGCATCTGCCGTGCCTGGCCGGCCGTGATCCCGACCATCGCCGCCACGGCTGGAATCCCGAATTCGGGGCCGGGGTGCAACCCCAGCAATCGGAACAGCCTGGCTACGGGCTCGGGCAGCGCCCGGTAGGACCAGGCGAAGACCGTCCGTACGGCGTCCGCCTCGTCACCGCTCTCCGCGGTGAGCGCGTCCCAGAGAGCGGACTCATCACGCAGGTCCTGGATGAGGTCGCCCAGAGGCATCCACGGTCGGCTGGCGGCGCGCTCCGCGGCGATCCGCAACGCCAGGGGAAGCCGGGCGCACAGTCTGGCCAGCTCGGCCAGCTGCGCCGCGTCGTCCTCCCCGCGATAGTCGGCGATGACCTGGCGGATCAGGTCCAGCGCTTCCGGCTCCGGGAGCATGTCCACGGTGACGCGGTGCGCCCCGTCACGCACCACGAGTCCGGAGAGCCGACTCCTGCTGGTCACGATCACCAGGCAGGTGTCCGTACCCGGCAGCAGGGGCCGCACCTGGGCGGCGCTCATCGCGTTGTCCAGCACGATCAGTATCCGCCGGCCCGCCAGCAGGGACCGGTACAGGGCGGCCCTTGCCTCAAGGTCCGGCGGGATCGCTCCGGCCGGTAGGTCCAGTGCACGCAGGAATCTGTCGAGCACCTCGTTCGGCGTGATGGGAGGGCCCGGATCGTATCCCCGCAGGTTCACATAGAGCTGGCCATCGGGGAACCTCTCGCGGATCTGATGCGCCCAATGCAGCGCGAGAGCCGTCTTTCCCACCCCTGCGGTGCCCGCGATCACGCAGGCACCGACGGACCGAAGGAGGTCCCCATCGGGGATCAGAACTTTCCTGAGCCGCTCCAGTTCACCGACGCGATTGACGAAACCGCGTACGCCGCTCGGCAACTGGCGGGGAACGTGCCGGTCCGCCTGCGCCATCCCGTGAAAGTGGACTCCTCCGTGTACGTCGCGCGCCTGCACCACGTCTCCCGCAGTGCCGGACAATTCCGAGTGCGTGTCGCCGTCATGCCGGTCCCCGCTGCCGTTCGGCGTTCTGGACCACCCCATTGTTTCCCGTTCCCTCAGCTAGTACCGGATGAGGACGATCGCGGATCCGTGGCTGCGGCAGAACGCCTATCCTCCGCAAGGAGAGGGGTCAAGCGTCTCGCGGTTGCGATCAAAATAATCGCTCAGATCTGCGCCGCTCTCATAGAGCGCGACGATGATGCTCCGGCACTCCGCCACCAGGGACGGATCGGTGTATCGCACTCCTCCGGCAAGGATGCCGTCATCGTTGTAAAGCACTTCGTACATGACGTCTTCACCGAGAGTGACCACTTCGGGAATCGGGCTTTCCGTTTCCATCGGCCGGATGGCATCGGGGCCGACCACGCGGACACTCCCGCCGTACTCGTGCCGTAATCGGAGTAGACGGAGCTCCCACCGCAAGTAGGGAGTGGGTGGTTCTTCGACGACTCGGACGCGCCGGGTCCGGAATCCACTTCGAGTGATTCGCTGATAGTAGTCACGGAGGGCGTCCCGCCTCTCCTCGATCAGCCGAAGCGCCGTCCCCCAGTCGCCCTCGGAAAACGCCTCCCAGCTGTCGTCTCCCGGCTCCTGGAACGTTTGGCGTCGCTCCAGTTTCCAGAAATCACACTCCCGGATGGCCCAGAAGTTGCGGTCGAAATCGCCCAGATATCCCTCTCGGGTGAGCCTTTCCCCAAGAGACGCATCCAAGAGACTACGCATCAGGTATGTCCGCCTTCGCCGTGACGATCATGATGCGCGGGATTATAACCAGTCTTTCGTCCGCTGCGATGGCCACACTCGCCGGGAGCCGCGATTCGTAGGCGGACGTGAGATCGCGTCCGATCACCGCGATGTCGCCATTGTCCAGCTCCCATATGTCGGGACAACCGCTGTCCCCACCCGTGGAGCCAAGCTCAGCGGCCGATTTGCCCAGCCGCCGGACCAACTCCGCCGAGGGGTCGGCCTCCCATGCGCGAGTCATGGATTTCTCCTCTCCCGGGAAGGCAAGCGAGAAACGGATTGTACCCGCGACACAAAAAGGAGAAAAGAGGAAGTTACCATATAGGCGGGCCCTTATTAGGCTTATCGGGCACTCCCCGTCAGGTATTCCTATCGATCAGGAGGGACCGCCGGCGCCGTCTCGATAATCCAGATAGGCCCGTCGGCACACTCCATCTCCAGGCCGTCCGCCGGCTCGACCGCGGTACGCAGCAGCGTCACCCACTCACCGTTCACCTGCGCGAAAGGCCCGCGAAGTCCAAAAAGCTGAAATCGGAACGTACGGACCTGATTATGGATTTCACGAGCCCCACGTTTCCAGTCGACGAACATGAAGTCCGGCTCCATCCACCCGGCGTAGGTGGCGTCAACGCCCTCCTGAGGTTCGCCCCTCGCACCGGCGGCCGCACGACCGAGCGCGGGACCGAGCAACTCACCGATGAGGAGATCGATATCCCCCCACAGCCGGGCGGTGACCAGATCCTCTTCCAGCCGGACACCGCCTTTGCGCGCGAGGATCCTTCCCGTGTCGAAGTCGTCATCCACCCAGTGGATCGTCACACCGGTCTCGGTTTCGCCATTGCGGACCGCCCAGTGAACAGGCAGTGGTCCTCGATATTTCGGTAGCAGTGACGTGTGCACGTTGATGGCGCCGAGCCTTGCCGTGCGCAGCACTTCGGGCGGCAACTTCCACGGGAACCCATAGACCACGATGAGGTCGGTCCGGTATCCGGACAGAGCCTGGGCCAGACCGCCGACACTTCCGGGTAGCAGGAGATCCATCCCGGGAGGCAGGGATTCACTGATGGCCGCGATGGTCTCCGCGGAGCCCTTGCCGGTGGGCTTACGCTGGCGGAGAGACCGTGCGTGCACGAAGGCCACCGGTGTGTGACCGGCCCTGACACACGCGTCGTGCAAGAGCATGAACCCGCTCGCACTAAATGAGATCAGAACTACACGCATGGAGTCGGCCACGTTCGCTCCCCACTTCGACTCGTTGACGCATCCTCCCGCATAACGAACCGGGTGCCTCGGGTCTTTCGACCTTGATTCGACAATCGACGAGAGCGACGCGGGGAGACGGCCCGGTCACTGTGAGTCGTTTCCGCGGCTTTTATCCGGCGCGATTTCGGACATGCCAAGTGATACCGGCCCGTGGAAATCCCGCCCCTGGAGAACGGATCCGTGCTGGATTCCCCCGCTGATGACGTTCCGCATGCTCGGTGGCGCTCCGTCGGAGCTCGAAGAAGCGCGGCGAGCCGCGATCGTGCCCTGGAGTGTCAGCCCGATGCCCGCTATCGCCAACAATGCTCCGATCACACTCGCAAGTTTGTCCGCCTTGTCGAGTCCGAGCACCCAGAAATAGCCTCCCGTCCCGATGACGGCCGTGATGGTGAGAAGACCTCCGGCCCACCGGAGAAGACGTACAGACATGGCTCCATCGTGAGCGTCGCGAGCGGATATGACCAGGCGCTCTTTCGGCGTTCGTTCATGAGCTGCATGTCACCACATCGGCAGAAGTGGACATACCGGCTGGTGCATGTGATCGTCGCGACGGCACGCACTGGTCGCATGGCTTGCCGCGTTCGCTTGTCGCGTCGTAATCGGTTGGCGCAGCCTCACCGCCGAAGGCGCCACCCACCGTGCCGGCCGCCATCCGCCACGACACCCGGGGCGTGCCGCAGCTGCCTCCATGTAGCGTCGGTCGGGACGCCGGGGGCTCCTCGACCGGGGCAATTCGCAGTGATCGAGCCGAAGACGGGGCTCCGCCGCGTGCTGGTGCTCTGCATCCGGCCTGCCGACGACGGATGGTCCGAGGTGAATGCCCCCTTATGGCATTCCACCGGAATGCCATAAGGGGGCGTCGGGAGGAGTGCCGCTATTTGAGCGGGCTACCGTCCCTGCGGCTGCGGCCGTGTCCTCTACCACGTGAACAGAGGCATCGCCATCACGGCCTCCACCTGTTGGTGAGCCGCCGGGCTACGGGAGCTGGTCGAGGATCCAGGAGCAAAGTTCCTTGGTGATCGTGGTGTGGCCCTCGTTCTTGGACGCGAGCTTGAAGTCGTCCAGCTCGCTGTCATCGGGAGAGAGGCTGTCGATGTCGACGTACAGATCGTCGTGGGTGGCGATGTCGCGGATGGCGACCGCGCTGACCGCCGGGACGAAGCAATGTGAGCGGATCGGGTTGTCGACGGCCATGCCGAGATGGGTGAGCTTGTTGAGCTCGTCGGCGAGAATGCCGAAGCCCTCCAGCATGCCGCCGGGGGCGCCGTCGATGTCGGGCATGCCCGTGGTGTGGATCTCCGGCCGCTGCGCGGTCACGACCCGGAGGGTGGCGACCAGCGAGTCAGTGCCGGTCGCCTGGGTGCGCAGGTCGGTGCCGGTGATGGCCAGGCCAGTGCCGCGCACGGCGGTGACGCCGGGTTTGATGCCGTTGCCCTTGCCCGAGGCGACGCCGTTGGCGACGCCGATCAGCCGGGGGATCCGCGGCCAGCCGCCGACGCGCTCCAGCGCGGCGAGGAACTCGGTCCGCTCCTTGGCGGTGGCCGGCGCATCCTTCCACTCAGCGATGTGCTGCCACAGCAGTTGGCGCGAGGCCGGGCTGTTCATCTGGTCGGAGAACCGGCTGTCGAGCCTGCGGATGTAGTGCGCGAACGCCTGCAGGGCGATGGGGATCCACGCGCCGCGGTGCGGGCTGTCGTAGGAGAAGTACAGCTGCGTCTGGTGGTTCATCCTTTCGGTCTCCAGCTTGGCCAGGGCGTACCGGGTGACCAGGCCGCCCATGCTGAAGCCGCCGACCGTGAGCGGGTGGCTGCCGATCCGCCGCGCGATCGCTTCGTGGATCGCCGCGATGGCGGTGTTCGCGTTGTCCAGGATGGACGCGCTGCGTTCGGTGAAGCCGAGAAGGACGACGTCTTTGCCGCGCTTCCGGAGCTCGCCGATGAAGGGGTGTCCGCTGAACTGCAGGACGTTCCAGGAGAACTCGGGGGTGCTGGGCCCGGTATTGAAGCCGTCCGCCATGATCACGGGAGCGACCAGGTCGCCGTTGCCCTCCCCGTGGTACACCCAGGCGGTGCCGCCGGGCAGGTCCCATACATCGTTGGGCGGCGGTGGTAGTTGAGTGGGGCGCTCCTTGGGGCCGGGAGCCAGGATGATCGGCGGTGCGGCCTTGAGCGCTTCCGCGATCTGCTGTTCGTTCTGTCCGCTCATGCTGATCCCTTCGACGTCGACTGCGGCATGTATTTCCACTGCTACGCTCCGTAATCACTGCAGCGTGTAGCGGTTGCCGGCACTCGACTCCGGGCGGTCATGCCGACGGCCCGCGATGATGAGCAGGAGGTGGGCCCGTGACCGGGGCAACCAGCAGGGTGGCATTGGTGACAGGGGCCAGCAGTGGAATCGGTGCGGCCACCGCGCGCCTTCTGGCCGCGCGAGGGATGCGCGTGGTGGTCAACTACCTCCGCAGTCGCACGGCGGCCGAGGAAGTCGTGGCCGGCATCGAGGCCGCAGGGGGCCGGGCCATGGCCGTGCAGGCCGACGTGCGCGAGGCAGCGGCGGTCGAGAGCATGATCGAGCAGGTCCGGGCGGCGTGGGGCGGCGTCGACGTGCTCGTGCACAACGCGCTCACTCCGTATGTGATCAAGTCGTTCCAGGACATGACGTGGGAAGAACTGGGCGGCAAGCTCGACGACGAGATGCGTGCGGCGTTCGCGGTCACCAAAGCCGTCCTGCCCGCCATGACCGAACACGGCTGGGGACGCATCATCTTTCTCGGTACCGGCCTCAGCCGCCGGCCCCGGGAGGGCATGATCGCACTGGGTACGGCCAAGGCCGCACTGGCGCAGTTCGCCCGATACCTCGCCCAGGAACTGGGCCCGCGGGGCATCACGGTCAACGTCGTCGAACCCGGCCCGGTGGAGGACACCCGCATGGCGGATGTGCTCGACGAGGAGCACAAGCAGCGGCAGGTGGCCGCCACCCCTCTGGGCCGCCTGGCACACCCGGGCGACGTCGCCCAGGCCGTCGCCTTCTACGCCGGCGAGGACAACGCCTTCATGACCGGCACCACGGCCGCGGTCAACGGCGGGATGTCCATGTACTGACGCGGTGACACGATCAAGGAAAAGCGTTCATGTACACGATCGATCTCGCCTACGTCGGGCGGGGCCTGCACGAGGAACTGGTCGCCTACATCGCCGACCAGCAGGGCTACTACGCCGACGAGAACGTCCATGTCGCGCTGCGCGACGGCTGCTCCTGGGACGAGGAGCGGCTGCGCCACGGCGCCACCATCGGGCTCGGCCGGGCACTGCTGTCCCGGCTGGCCGAAGGCATCCCCTGGGTCGCGCTCAATGTCAACACCCACCGCCCGCTGTTCTGGTTCCTCGCCCGGCCCGGCCTGGCCTCGTTGGCCGACCTGGCCGGCCGACGGCTGGCGGTGCACGCCCCCCACACCGCACCCGGGTGCTTCGCCCGGATCGTGCTGCGCCAGGTCGGCCTCGACCCGGACCGCGACATCCACACCATCGTCCGCCCGCCCGGCGACTACGGCATGGACCTGCGCCGGCTGCACGAGGGCAGGATCGACGCCGCCCTGGTCGGCAGCACCATGGCGCCGGAGGCGATAGCCGCCGAGCACGGCTGGCAGGTGCTGGCCTGGGTCGGCGACCACTTCCAGATCCCCACCGTGGGCGTGGCCGTCGACCCCACCTACATCCACCAGGACGACCCCGCGGTCCAGGCCGTCGTACGCGCCCACCGGCGCGCCCTGCAGGTGATCCACAACGAACCCGACACCACGGTTCGGCATATTCGGACGTTCCTCGGCCGACACACCGCGGACGAAGCCCGCGTCCACTACGAGACGTTCATCGCGCCGTATTTCGCCACCGACGGCCAAGCCGACCTCGCCGTCGGCGCCACCGCGATCACCGTGGTCGCCGCCGAACTCGGCGTCCCCGCCACCGTCACCGCGGCCGAGTTCTACCGCACCGCGACGTGAACGACACGCTGCCGGATCTGGTGTACGACGACCCGCTGCAGGTGTTGGGCGATGTCCCGGTGATCGAGTTGACTGGCCCGGCTGACCTCGCCCGCCCCGCCGCCCGGCGTCGCCGGGCGGGGTGGACCGCCACCGTCACACGGATGTCCTGCGGTGTCGCGGACCGTGCGGGTCCGAGCAGTGCCGTTGCGGTTCGGTCTGCGTCGCGGCGGCGTCGCCCGGACCGTGATCGACCTGGAGGGTGGTGTGGTCGATGTTGAATCGCTCGTCGAGCAACCCCGCCAGTGCGGTGCGCACCTGATGGCAGTCCGACCCGGGCTCGACGATCACGTGGGCCGACAGCGTGGGGTAACCGCTGGTGACCGCCCACACATGCAGGTCGTGCACTTCCAGTACGGCCGGCTGCCGGGCGAGGAGGGCACCGATCTCGTCGGGATCCAGGTCGGCGGGTGCCGCCTGGAGCAGGATGCGGCCGGAGTCGCGCAGCAGCCCGAAGCCGGCCTTCGCCATCAGCGCGGCCACGACGAGGGCGGCGATGGCGTCGGCCTGCCGGAAGCCCGTCACCCACACCACCAGACCGGCGACCGCCGTCGCGATGAAGGCGTACATGTCGTTGAGGATGTGCTGGTACGCGCCCTCGATGTTGAGGCTGGCACGGTTGGCCTTGGCCAGCAGCCAGGTCGCGGCGGCGTTGACCGCGATCCCGATCAGGGCGGTCACCAGCACGAGGGGTCCGGCGACGTCGGCCGGTTCGATCAGGCGACGCACGCCCTCGTAGGCGAAGTAGGCGACCAGCACCAGCAGCGTGACGCCGTTGATCTGCGCGGAGAGGATCTCGGCGCGCTTCCAGCCGAAGGTGTACGCGCCCCGGGGAGGGCGCGCGGCCATGCGCATCGCGATCAGTGCCAGCACGATCGCGCTGGCGTCGGTCAGCATGTGCCCCGCGTCGGAGATGAGGGCCAGCGAGTTCGCCACCAGGCCGACGACCACCTCGCCCGCCATGAAGGTGACGATCAGGCCGAGCGCCCCCAGGAGATAGCGCCGGTCGGCGTCGACCCCGATCGCATGACCGTGACCGTGACCGTGCCCGTGACCGTGCCCGTGGCCGTTCCCATCTCCGCGCGGATTCTCATGTCCGTGCTCATGTCCGTGCTCGGGTCCGTGCTCGTGTCCATGCTCGTGTCCATGTTCAGGTCCGGGCCCATGTGCGTGGTCATGGCCGCGTGATTGCCCGTGATCATCGTGATCATCGTGATCACGGCCGATGTGGTCAGGCGTGTCCGGCACGACGCTCCTCCCGGTCGCCGGTGGTTCCGTGGCGCAGGTGTTCCCGGCTCAGATCGAGCAGCATGCGCACATGAGCGTCAGCGAGCCGGTAGTAGATCATGCGTCCGGCGCGGCGGCTCGCCACGATCCTCGCCGCCCGCAGCAGGCGCAGCGCGTGGGACACGGCGGTGTCGCTCACCTCGACCACCGTGGCCAGGTCGCACACGCACAACTCCCCCGCTTCGAGCAGGGCGTACAGGATCTGGGCCCGGGTCGGGTCACCGAGCAGGCGGAACTGGTCGGCGAGACGGGAAGCCTCGTCCGGCGTGACAAGGTGCTCGCGCGTCGCCGCGACCCGTGCGTCATCCGGCTCGCGGGTGGTGCAGGCGTCCAGCCCCGTGACGGCGTCCATAGCAGTAACTCCTGAATAGATGCTCAAGTGTGCATCAGCATCGTAACAGGAGGATTTCCTGGCATCAGGCCCGTTGGCCGGGGGCCCTTCGCTGTGCACGCGAACCACGGAGAGCGCACCGCTTCTCACTGGGAACTGGGAAGTCAATGAAAACGACGATCCTTCCTGGGTCGGCCGGGCACCTGTACGGCTGGTGCCCCTCGAAGAAGGCGAGGGGCACCATCCCCACGGCCACGTATCAGTGGGGCGCCTGACTCAGTAGGACGCCTGACCCGCGATCTCGTCCGCCGTCTCACCGCCCCTCCCGAGATCGTCGAGATCGTCGGCCTGCCGGGCGTACAGGCGGGCGTACGCGCCGGCCACCGCGAGCAGTTCTCGGTGAGTGCCGTGCTCGACGAGGCGTCCGCGGTCCATCACCAGGATCCGGTCGGCGCCGGTCACCGTGGAGATGCGGTGGGCGATGACCAGGAGGGTGCGCCCACCCGCGAGATCGTCGATCTGCCGCTGGATCTCGGCCTCCGTGTGGACGTCGAGCTGCGAGGTGGCCTCGTCCAGGACGAGGATCGGGGCGTCCTTGAGCAGCGCGCGGGCGATCGAGAGCCGCTGCCGCTGGCCGCCGGACAGGCGCTCGCCCATCTCGCCGACCACGGTGTCGTATCCGTCGGGCATCGCGGTGATGGTGTCATGCAGGGCGGCGCGGCGGCAGGCGATCTCCAGTTCGGCCTGGGTGGCGTCGGGCTTGGCGACCCGCAGGTTGGCCGCGACGGAGTCGTTGAACAGGTACGTCCGCTGCCCGACGACGGCGACGAGATCGCGCAGGTCGGCAAGCCTCATCTGGTCGACGGGCGTCCCGCCGACGCTGATCGACCCGGCGTCGGGGTCCCAGAACCGGAGCAGGAGCGAGGTGAGCGTGGTCTTGCCCGAGCCGGACGTGCCCACCACCGCGTACCGCTTCCCCGCCGGGACGGTGAAGGAGACTCCCGCGACCGCCGGGGGTGTCAGGCCGGGAACCTCGGCGGGATAGCCGAAGGTCACGTCGTGGAAGGAGATCGACGTCTCCACCGGCGCGGCGACCGGGTCGGCGGGGTCGGCCACCGCGGGCGGCCGGTCGGTGATCTCCCAGATGCGGCGGGCTCCGGCGAACGCCTGTTCCAGGTCGGCGATGAACTCCTCGACACCCAGCACCGGCCCGAACGTGGCCAGGGCGATCGCCACGGTGATCGCCACATCCTGCCAGGACAGTCCTTCCGCGGCGCCGGTGAACAGGACGGCGCTCACCCCGGCGGCGACGAGGAGTTCGTTCAGGCCGCGGCGCATCGAGATGAGCGCGCCGAGCCTGCCGACGGCGTGCGTCCCGGCGTGACCCAGGGCGGCGAGTTCGTCCAGCCGCCGCCTGCCGTACCCGAAGGCGAGCACCTCGCGGACACCCTGGACACCGTCGGTCATGTGCTGGGAGACATCACCGCGGACCCGCCGCAGGTCGGTGGCCGCCGTCGCGGCGACCCGGTGGCTCAGCCAGGGCACGACGGCGCCGACACCGATCAAGAACGGCAGGAGCACCGCGGCGACCACCGGGCTGAAGCCGACGGCCAGCACCGACAGGGAGATGATCGGCACGATCGTGGCGGCGATGGCCGGGCCGATGGTGTGCGCGTAGAACACCTCGATCCGGTCGATGTCCTTCATCACGCGGGCGAGCAGGTCACCGGTGCGCCGCCCCTCGATGCCGGCGGGTGCCTGTGGCTCGACCCCGGCATAGAAGTCCCCGCGCAGCATGGCCAGGAGCTTGAACGCGACGAAGTGCCCGAAGTACTGCTCGACGTAGCGGAACAGTGCCTTGACGAACGCGATGGCGATCATCGCGACGGCGACGGGCGTGATCACTCCGAGGTCTCCGGACGCCATCCGGGCCGCGCCCCACATGCCCACGCCGTACAGCGCGATGCCCAGGCACATCTGCGCCACCCGGAAGATGACCGAGGTGGCCAACGGCGCCCGCAACCGGCGGCCGAAGCCGAGCAGGCGCCGGGTGATCTCGGCGCGGGTCATCTCCCGCGCCGTCTCTCGGGTGGTCTCGGCGGGGGTCGTCTCCGCTGACCTCATGAGCTCGCCTCCGCCTCTGCCCGCTGTACGGCGCGGGCGTAGTGTCCGGTACCGGACCTCAGTTCCTCGTGCGTACCCTGCTCGGTGACCCGGCCGTCCTCCAGCACCACGATCCGGTCGGCGTCCCGTACTGTCGACAGCCGGTGGGCGATCATCAGCACGGTCCGGCCGACCGTGAGCCGGTCGAGGGCGGCCAGGATGGCGGCCTCCGACTCCAGATCGACGTTCGATGTGGGCTCATCGAGGATCAGGATCGGCGAGTCCTTGAGCACCGCGCGCGCGATCGACACCCGCTGGGCCTGTCCGCCCGAGAGCATCAGGCCACGCTCGCCGGTCGGGGTGTCCAGGCCGGCGGGCAGGCTCCTGACGAACTCGTCCAGGTTGGCGACGCGCAGCGCCTGCCACAGCCGTTCGTCGTCGGCGTCGGGGGCCGCCACCTTGAGGTTGTCGCGCAGCGTGCCGGTGAACAGGTAGGTCGTCTGCGCCACCACGGTGATCTGCTCGCGCGTCCAGGCTCCCGGCACGGCCGCGACATCGTGGCCGCCGACGCGGATCACGCCCCGCCCGGGGGCGAGGTCGCGCTGCAGCAGCGCGGCGACAGTGGACTTGCCGGAGCCTGACGGGCCGACCAGGGCGAGCGTCTCCCCCGCTGCGATCCGCAGGTTCACGCCCGTGAGCACCGGAGAGCCGGGCAGGTAGGCGAAGCTCACGTCCTCGAACTCGACCCCGGCGTCCGTGGTGGCGGGGGCCGGACCGTCCGTGTCGGGTACGGCCGGCCGCTCGGCCAGCAGCGCCTTGATCTCCTTGACCCCGGCCATGCCGCCCATTCCGACGTAGAAGAACTGGCCGACCTTGTCCAGCGGCTCGACGAGTTGGGTGGCCAGCAGCACCAGCGCGACCGCCTCGCCGACGCCGATCGCGCCCTCGCGCATCCGCACCATCGCCAGTACGGCGGCGGCCGTGATCATCCCCAGCGAGAAGACCGCGTCGACCACGAACAGGATCACCTGGTTCCCGGCGAGCAATCGCATGATCGCCTGGCGCAGGTCCTCCGACGCCTTCGCCAGCACCCGTCCGTGGGCGCCGCCCTGGTTGAACAGCTTGAGCGTGGACAGGCCCTGCAAGGCGTCAAGGAAACGGGAGGCCAGCCGGTTGGCGGTGTCCCGGTAGCCCGCGCTCACCTTGGCGAAGGCCCGCTCGAACACGCCCACCGTGAGCGGGATCGCCGGCACGGCCGCCGCCAGGATCAGCGCCGTCCATGGGTCGATGAACAGCGCGATCGCGGCGAGCACCCAGACGGGCACCGTCATCGACGCCATGATCGGGCCGAGGAAGGTCGCGTAGTAGGTGGCCACCAACTCGACCGCCTCGGTCGAGGTGGAGACCAGATGGCCGGTCTGCTCACGGGAGCGCAGTGGGGCGCCCAGCCGCAGCAGGTGCTGGTAGATCCGCTCCCGCAGCCGCACCTCCAGGCGTCCGCCCGCCCGGATGGTGACGGCGGGAACCGCCGCGGCGAACACCGCGCGCAGAACCCCGGCGGCCACGAGGCCCGCCGCCAGTCCCCCATTTGGCATCCGCCCTGCCGCGATCTCTCCGATCGCGCCGCCCAGGAGCAGCAGGAGCGCCGTCGTGGCCAGCGCCTGAAGCCAGGTGCCAACGACGGAGACCAGCACGCGGCCCCGGATCGCACTCATCAGCGACTCCGGTTTCGGCGAACCCGGTCCCGGGGCCTCGGATTCGGGTGGTCCCGGCTCAGGTGATCCCGGCTCGGACAGTCCCGGCTCAGGTGATCCCGGCTCGGACAGTCCGGACTCAGGCGGTCCGGACTCAGGCGGTCCGGACGATGCGCCGGCGGCCGCCGGAAGCTCATCCATATGGGGATCCTCCAAGGCTTGTTTCCCTCATGGCAACGATGTTTCACTATGAAGTCATCTGAACGGCTGCTCAGTCAAGAGGTCTGAGCAATTGGGGAGACCGTATGCGCGACACCGAGTCCCAGCCTCTTGAGATCGAGATGAACGTCTACGCCGGTCGCCCTCCGCGCCGGATCCGGCTGGGGCGGGCCGCCCCTCTCGGCTGGTGGCCCGCGGTGGTCATCGCGCTGGTCTCCCTCATCGACAAGATCGAGTCCTCTCTGGTGGCGGGCGCCCTCCCACTGATCCAGGAGGAGTTCGGCTTCGGCGACACGTGGGCCGGGGCGATCTCGACCGCGGCTCTCGCGGCCAGCGCGATCCTGCTCCTGCCCGCCGGCTATCTCGCGGACACCGGACGGCGGACCGGGCTCATGGCCGCCGTCGTCGGATCATGGGCGCTGCTCACCCTGGGCTCCGGTCTGGCCCCGACTTTCGCCATCTTCTTCGGGATGCGCGTCCTGCTCGGCGGGGCGAGCCAGCTCTACAGCCCGCCCGCCGCCAGCCTGATCGCGGACTACTATCCGTCGGCATCACGCGCCCGGGCCTTCGGGTTCGAGCGCATGGCCTACTTCGCCGGGACGCCCATCGGCGTCGCGCTCGGCGGGGCCGTCGGGGCCGCGTACGGCTGGCGGAACGCCTTCTTCTTCATCGTGATCCCCGGGCTGCTCGTGGCCATCGTCTGTCTGACGCTCCGGGAGCCGGTCCGCGGCCTGGGCGACCGCTTCGGCCGCCTCCAGAACCCCACGGCCGAGGCGGAGCCCACGGTGAGCGCACCCGTCATGAAGCCGCGCATGCGCGACGTCCTCCCCCAGATGAGGCAGATCATCGCCATCAGGTCCGTGCGGCTCATCTTCGTCGGCATGGGACTTCTGTTCTTCGGCATCAGCGGACTGATGTGGTGGCTGACCACCTTCATGCAGCGCTTCAGCGGCCTTGAGGGGGGTACGGCCGCGGGTCTCGCCGGAGGTGTGGGACTGCTCGGCATCATCGTCGGCACCCTGGCCGGCAGCCGGATCGGTGACAGGGGGCAGGCGCGCCGCGCGGCGTGGCGCGTCACGCTGAGCGGCGTCAGCCTGCTGGCGGGAACGGCATCCTTCGGGCTGGCGATCGGAGTTCCGGTGCTCGGGGTGCGGATCGGGATGTTCCTTTTCACCAACGCGTTCTTCTGCGCGGCGATGGCGAACCTGACCGCCGCGCTCGCCGATCTGCTGGCGCCGGAACGGCGCGGCGTCGGCTTCGCCGTACTCCAGTTCACGCTCGCGCTCAGCGGCGCGGTCGGGCCGCTGCTGGTGGGGGCGGTGTCCGATCTGTTCGGGTCACTGCTCTACGCCTTCGCCGCGCTGCTGGTGCCCACAGCCGCCAGCGGGCTGGCCGTGCTGCGGGCCCGATCCAGCTACGAAGCGGAGGTCGTCCGGGCGTGACCTCCGCCCTGACGGGCATGCACCCGGATCAGCCGCCAGACCGCCGTGGCGAAGGACGTCCAGATCAGCGTGTTGAGCGACTCCTCCAGCCACTGCAACGTGATGGTCTGCTCCGGGCGGCTGGCCAGCATTCCCATGGAATAGGTGCCGATGATGGTGAAGCCGAGGAGGAACGACCCCACCGTCTCGCCCGCCCGCCGGGCCATAAGGAGCAGCCGTACGGCGAGGACGGTCGACGACACCGTGGTGACCAGGAGCAGCGGCCAGGTGGCCCGGACGGCGAACGCGGCGGCGAGGCCGACCAGGGCGAAGCCCGCGAAGGCCCACAGGGGCGGCGTGCCCGGGGGCCGTCCGGCCCCGTTCTCCTCACCACCGTTCTCCTCACCACCGTTCTCCTCACCACCGTTCTCCTCACCTCCGCTTCCCTCGACCCCGTACCTTTCGGCCCGGCCGGTCAGCGGGTCGGCTCCTTCGGTGACTCCTCCGTACGTTCCTCCGCTCGGGCGAACCGCGAGCACCGCCCAGGCGAGCAGCGTGAAGCCCGGTCCGAGCAAGGGGAACTGGGCCGCCGCCAGCCAGGTGATGTCGGGCCCGCCGAAGGCCACGATGGTCTTCCAGATGGCCTTGAGCGCGCCGCCGGTCACGACGAGGACCGCTCCGGCCTGCGCGACGCGCGTTACCAGGGGCGCGGCGATCCTGCTGACGTGGGGAACCAGCAGGACCATGCCGGTGGCCATGGCGAATACAGGTAAGAAATCCATGAGCGCCAGAGATGGGGGGTATTCCACAGCACTACCATCCGATTTCGCAGGGGGGACAGACCCGGCGACCCGGCCGGAGATCCCGGCCGGTCGCCACGCCGTACGGGGTACCGGTCAGCGCAACTCGACCGTGACGTTGGGGTCGGACGCATCGCCCGTGGAATGGACGTAGTCATGGGCGGCGGTGTCGCCGAGGCTCGCGAGGAACCACATGGCGGTCCAACGGGCCGCCGTCTCCGCCGATACCTCCTGCGAGAGGGTGGGAGCGCTGGAGTCGGGATCCGCGCCGTTGGGGTTGTTCTCGTCGGCGAGGCCGTAGTGGTTGGCCCCGAGAAGCGAGACGTACGCGGCCGAGGGCGCCCCGGAGACCTTGGTGAACGTCTCGTGGGCCTCGTCGGGAGTGGAGACGCCGTCCCGGGAGCCGTTCACGAACATGACGGGGATGCCGTCCACGGCCACCGCGTCGACCGCCCCGTTGTTCGTGGTGTTGGTGCCGTGCAGGACCACGGCCTTCAGCTCGCGCGGATGCTGGAAGAGCAGGGTGAAGCAGAACGGGATCTGGCACCTGTTCGCGGCGGCGTAGAGCGTGGCCGCGCCGCCGAAGGAGTGGCCGGAGACGACCATCTTCTCCGGGTCGACGATGTCACGTACCGGCGAGGAGCCGTCATTGAGCTGGTCGTGCGCCCAGTCGTCGATGTTCCAGAGGACGGACTCACTCGGATAGATCCCGTACGACGTGAACACCAGGCGGTAGTGGTCAGGGATCACCACGACGAACCCGTAGCCGGCCAGCGTCTGGGCGAACCGCTCGTAATGGTCGCGCTTGACCTTGCCGCCGGTCATGATCAACGCGACCGGCAACCTGTGGCCGGGGTTCGCCGGGTACCACACGGTGCTCGCGTCGCCGTGGATCTCCTCGCGGTAGTTGAGGATCTGCGTGCTCGCCGAGGCGGCGGGAGCCGTCAGTGCGGCCGCCACCAGCAGGACGAGCACAGCCGCCAGCCGTACGGACATGCGTAAGAGCAGCTTGAGGGGGTTCACGAGCGCTCCGTTCCTCTTGAGGAAACAGTGTTTCCCTGCATGATGGACCACAAGGGGCGCCTCGCATATGTGACCTACATCACACGAATGACACGGACCGGGACCCCGATCGCCCATGGCCGCTCCGAGTCGCCATGCGCCGCACACCTCTCGAAGTGAGCGGAATCGTCCATGCCAAGACCGTCCACGCCTGCGGCGCTGCTCGTATGATTCGGAAACGATGTTTCTCATATCGAAACGAAAGGATCGGCATGGGACCGCACCCCCACGGCTGGTGGATCGTCCTTCACCTGACGCTGTTCGTGTTCTGGCTGGGCGGCGACCTGGGCGTCTTCTACTCAAGCCGGTTCGTGCTCAAGGCTTCACTGACTCCGCAGGCTCGGGCGACGGCGCTCGCCGTCATGAGCGGACTGGACCTGGGGCCGAAGGTGTGCCTCGTACTGTTCCTGCCGAGTGGGGTCACGCTGATGGCACTCGACCCGCACGGTGCCAGCGCGTTCGGCATCCCACTGTTCCCATGGTGGTTCGTGGCGGCGACCTGGGTCTTCGCCCTGGCATGGCTGGCCGTGACCGTGACCGAGCACCGCACGCACGGCCGCTTCCCGATGGTACGGATGGCAGACTGGGCGATCAGGATCGGCGTGATCGCCGCGATGGCCTGCTCCGCGATCTACACGCTGGCGGCGGCCGAACCGTTCGGCGTCACGACCAACCCCAGGTGGCTCGGCGGGAAGATCCTTCTCTACACGCTGGCGATCATCGCCGGGCTTGGCATCCGGCGCACACTCCGCCCATTCGGCCCCGCCTTCGGGACTCTGATGGCGACCGGCTCGACTCCCGAGGTGGAGCGCACGCTCAAGAAGTCAGTCGACGGCTGCCTGCCGTACGTCTGGGTGATCTGGGCGAGCGTGCTCGCGGCGGCGGCACTCGGCGTACTCAAACCCGGCGCCGTCCTCTGAGGCATTCGCCCACACTCGTCGCCGCTGTCGTGGCCGGATCCATGCGATGGAGCCGGGCCTCTGGATCCCTACGTCACGGCTCCCCGCAGCCAATGCGCACCCGTGACAGGAATCCAGGCCGCCGCCTTCTTCACCGCAGCCGCGTCACGGTCCAGCCCCGATCCCACCGCCCAACGCAACCCCCGGACCCAGCCCCGCGGACGCAACCCTGCGGACTGACCGCGACTCCGGCCCCGTGGACGTGACCACGACCCGGCCCCGCGGACGTGGCCCCGTGGACGTGACCTCGACCCAGCCCTGCGCGAGACCGCGAATAGGCCGGTGGACATCGAGGCCCCGCGGTCGATGTGAATCCCGCTGAGCCCGCCCCCTCCGTCTGTTTCCGGCTCCCCGCCGAACTGCCGGGACCGGAGCCGCTCGCACAGCGCTCGCGTGGTGAATCGATACCACCCCCTTTCGCCCCTGGCACTGACCACATGGCGAACCGGGATCACCGTCACCCTTCCCGCAAAATGCGCTTATTCACTAGATTTCACGGGGCGGAACTGTGCCGGGTAGCCGGGAGGAATCGCACCTCCCGGCCCCCACAGATCCGTACGTGACCGTCTCCGGTCAT
>NZ_JADDIL010000097.1:0-28913 GCF_020826795.1 Microtetraspora sp. AC03309
GCCATCACCTCGTGCGCCGAGGTGAGGCGGGGCCGCCGCGTGCACTCCATCGCCAGCTTGAGCACGTGCTCGCGCTCCGCCTCGTAGCGCGCGACCAGTTCGTCCGGCTCGGCGAGGCCGCCCTCCACGAGCAGCCGCGCCGTACCGACGAGGGGGTCGCGCTCCAGGTCGGCGGCGATCTCCTTGCGGGTGCGGTAGGCGATCTCGACGTCGGAGCCGGCGTGCCCCATCAGCCGGACCGTGCTCATGTGCAGGAACGCGGGGGCGCGGGTGGACCGCACGTGTTCGGCGGCGGCGCGGGCGACGTCGTGGATGTCGGCGAGGTCGCATCCGTCGGCCCGGAAGTACGCCAGCAGGGGGTGCCTCGCGGCCTCGACCCAGCCGGGCGGGGTCCGCACGCTGATCCCGAGGCCGTTGTCCTCGCAGACGAACAGCACGGGGAGCTGGAGCCCCCGGAACGCGCCGTAGGCCGCCGTGTTGAGCCCGCTCAACGCCGACGCGTGGTTGACCGTGGCGTCGCCGAAGCTGCAGACGGCGATCGCGTCCTGCGGCCAGGGTGACGGCGCGCCGAGGGCACGCGCGCGGTCGATCGCGAAGCCGACGCCGACGGCCCGGGGCAGGTGGCTCGCGATCGTGGACGTCTGGGGGATCACCGCGAGGTCCGGATGGCCGAAGACCTTGTGCCTGCCTCCGGCGATGGGCTCCTCCGTCGAGGCGCTCAGCCCGAGGAGCACGTCGCGCAGGCCCTCCTCCGCCAGCCGGCCCGCCTGGGCGGAGCGTTCGAGATAGAAGGCGCCCGAGCGGTAGTGCAGCAGCGCCGGGTCGGAGGGGCGCAGCGCCGCGGCGACGGCGGCGTTCCCCTCGTGCCCCGACGAGCCGATCGTGTAGAAGCCCTCGTTCCGCTCCCGCAGCACGCGGGCGGCGACGTCCAGGAGACGGCTGCCGAGCTGGATCTCGAACAGCTCCCTGCAGCGTCTGCCCGTCAACGTCGTGCCGGGCCGTACGGGAAGGGCGGGGTCCTGGGAAGGTCCGGCGCTCAGGGCGCCCACAGCCTCGATGAAATGCGTCTCAACAGTGTCGCGGGCCACAAGGCCGATTATGTCGCCAGGACACCCGCGCCGTCCGCAACAGTGATGACTATGTTGACGTCTTGTTGTCGGGAATCCCCCGAACGACACCAATCCATAACGACTCGCACTGGTTACTCAACCATCCACAGGGTTTGACCGTCTACTGGTAAAGGAAGACGTGGCACCCTCAAAGCCGCGTTCAACCCACCGGGGAAGGATGGATCACCCGAGATGTTGAAACGCATCAGTGCCGTCGCCGTGGCGTTGGCGCTGGGTGGTGTGGCGCTCGTCGCCGCGCCGGCCGGCGCGACCGCGGCTCCGGCGGCACCCACCGCACTCCAGGCGTCCCCCGATCCCGTCGTCGTGAACGACGGCGCGGGGAAGACGGCGACGTTCGGATTCAGCGCCGGGGAGGGCGCGGGCACGGCCAGGCTCGTCGACCCCCTCGGCAAGAGCGTCCCCCTGACCGTGAGCGGCGGACCGAACTACACCGCGAGCTACACGTTCAAGTTCAGCGACGAGCCGGGCGCCTGGAAGCTGGTGGCCACGGCCACCAAGGACGGCGCGTCGTCCGAGTCGAGCAAGGGGTTCTCGGTCCACTGGATCACGGACCTGGACTTCTCCGCCACCCCCGACGTCGTCGACCGCGGCGGCAAGGTCTGGCTGAGCGGCGCCCTGACGTACAAGGAGGGCGGAAGCTGGAAGGCCTACGACAAGCAGGCCGTCCAGATCGCGTTCAAGCCGGTCGGCGGCTCCTACAGCCAGATCAGGACCGTCACGACCGACTCCCGCGGCCGGTTCCGCGTCGACCAGCGGGTGGACAGGTCGGGCTGGTGGCGGGCCGAGTACGCCGGCTCCGCCGAGACCGAGGGATCGGTCAGCGACAGCGACCGGGTCGACGTCCGGGAACGGGCGCGGGCCTCCCGCCTGTCGTTCGACGCCTCCCCCGAGCCGGTGAACGCGGGCGGCACGCTGCGCCTGCGCGGCACGGTCGAGGCGGGCTCCTGGAGCATCTGGGACCCGATCAGGGGCGCCAAGGTGAACCTGCTGTTCAAGGCGGACGGCGCCTACTCGTGGCAGTACGTCACCTCGGCCTGGACCGGCCGTGACGGCCGGTTCGCCGCCGACGTCACCGCGAACGCCTCGGGCTGGTGGCGCGCGGAGTACGCCGGCGGCAAGGGTCTGGGCGGCTCGCACGCGGACGACCACGTGGACGTGGTCCGGCCGCAGCCGGAGCCCCCGGCGTCGCTGGACACCCGCGTGATCTCGTTCAACGCCTATCCCGAGCCGGTGAAGTACGGCAAGTACCTCGCCTTCAAGGGCAAGCTCCAGGCGTGGGACGGCGGCTGGACCGGATACGGCCACCAGAAGGTCACCGTCTGGTTCAAGACGAAGTACGGCTCCTGGAAGTACGTGAAGAGCACCTGGACCAACGGGTCCGGCAAGTTCTGGACCAAGACCAAGGCGTCGAAGTCCGGGTACTGGAAGGTCGTCTTCGCCGGCAACGACGAGGCCGACGGCTCCTCCAGCGCCAGGGACTGGGTCCGGGTCAAGCGCTGACCTCCGGCGCTTGGGATACGGGATGACACGACGGCCCGGGGCGGTGACGCCCCGGGCCGTCCGCCTGTCACCCGTCAGCCGGTCTTCGCGGCGACCATCACGGCCACAAGAACCGGCTCAGAGCCAGTCGCGGCGCTTGAAGACCAGGTAGAGGGTGCCGCAGACCAGCGCCATGAGACTCACCGCGAACGGATAGCCGAACACCCAGTGCAGCTCCGGCATGTGGTCGAAGTTCATGCCGTAGATCGTGCCGACCAGCGTGGGCGCGAACAGGATGGCCGCCCACGCGGAGATCTTCTTCACCTCGTCGCCCTGGGCGATGCTGGCCGCGGTGAGCTTGGTCATCTCCTCGTTCTGGGCCTGGCTGACCAGGGTCGAGTTGACGATGAGGATGTCCTGGAGCATCTGCCGGAACCCGGCGACGCGCTCGGTGACCGTGATGACGTGGTCGGCGACGTCGCGCAGGTAACGCTGGAGCTCCTCGTCCACGCCGTACTTGGGGGCGCCGGCGATGAAGCCGTCGAGCATGGCGACCAGCGGCGTGGTCGCCCGCTGGAACTCGATCACCTCGCGGGACAGCGCGTAGATGCGCCGGGGCGCCGCCGGGTCGCCACCGAAGACCTGCACCTCGATCTCGTCGATGTCGTTCTGCAGCCCCGCGACGACGGGCGCGTAGCCGTCCACCACCGCGTCGAGGATCGCGTACAGCACGGCCTGCGGCCCCTGCCTGAGCAGGTCGGGGTCGGACTCCATCCGGGCGCGCACCCTCGACAGGTCGGGCGCCTCGCTGTGCCGTACGGTGAGGACGAATCCGGGGCCGACGAAGACGTGCAGCTCGCCGAAGGCGACCTTCTCCGCCTTGTCGAGGTACTGCGCGGCGCGGAGCACGACGAAGAGCGTGTCGTCGTAGCGGTCCGCCTTCGGCCGCTGGTGGGCGACGATGGCGTCCTCGACCGCGAGGGTGTGCAGCCCGAACTCCTCCGCGGCGGCGGTCAGCTCCTCCTCGCCCGGACGGTAGAGCCCTATCCAGGCCATCGCTCCGGGCCTGGACCGCAGCGAGGCGATCGCGTCGGCCAGCGACACCGGCGAGTCGACCCGCTTGCCGTCGACGTAGACGGCGTTGTCGACGACGCTGCCCCGCGCCGGCCACTCCGCGGTGGCGATCTCTCCCGACCGCGGATCCATGGAGTGCTCGGGGGCGGGCTCCCGCTTCGCCCGGACCAGTCCCCGCAAACCACGCATTCGACGCTCAGCCACACATAGACCGTAGAACCTTTTCACAGCGCCCCGCCCCGGATCGCCCGCGCCCGGATCGCGCTTACGCCGCGTGGATCTCCCTGGCTTTACGCTGTCTCCCGGAGGTGACCCCCTGAAAGCACTCTGGAACCAGCTGATCGCGACGCAGGACGCACCGCCGATGTGGCTGATCGTCCTCGCCGGGTTCGCGGCGCTCGCCGTCGTCTCCTATCCCCCCTCATGGCACGTGTCGCGCGGCCTGATCACCATCGCGCACGAGGGTGGGCACGCGCTCGCGGCCGTGCTGACCAGGCGCAGGCTCCATGGCATCCGGCTGCACTCCGACACCTCGGGAGTGACGCTGACCAGGGGCAACCCGCGCGGCCTCGGCATGATCGTCACAGCGGGCGCCGGTTACGTCGCCCCGTCGCTGCTGGGGTTCGGCGCGGCCTGGCTCACCGCGGCCGGATACATCACGCTCCTGCTCTGGGGCGTGCTCGCGCTGCTCGCCTGCATGCTCCTGATGATCAGGAACGCGTTCGGGGTGATCTCGCTGCTCGCCACGGGCGGGGCCGTCTTCGCGGTCTCGTGGTTCACGAAGCCGGAGGTCCAGGCGGTCGTGGCGTACGCCGCGGTCTGGTTCCTCCTGCTGGGCGGCGTGCGGCCGATCGTCGAGCTGCAGCGCAAGCGGCGGCGCGGGCGGGCGCCCGACTCCGACGCCGACCAGCTGGCCAGGCTGACCCGGATCCCGGGCACGTTCTGGGTCGCGCTCTTCCTGCTGGTGTCGGCCGCCGCGCTGGCCGCAGGAGGCTGGCTGCTCGTCGATCTCCCCGCCGTCCTGCCCGCGGCCTTCGGCTCCGGCTGAACCCCCGACCGGGCGGATCATGGCCGGGATTGTCGCCGCCAAGCCGTACGGTATAGCGCGTGCCTCAGCAGACCTCACGGGAGAGACGATCCGCGTCGCCGCGCGACCAGCAGCGTGATCCCCGGCATGCCTCCCAGCGGGAGCCGCGCCCGGACGCCCGGCCGCAGGCGTTGCCCGAGACGCTGGACGCCGCGCTCACCGACGAGGCCGTGCTCGCGACATACCGGCGGATGTTCGCCGCGCTCGCCCGCGACAGCGGCGCCGTCGTGGACGACCCCGCGCTGGTCGACATCGCCGAGACGCTGTTCGACGCGTTCGCCGAGGCCGGTGAGGAGTGGCTCACGCACGAGCAGATGCGGTACGCCTGCCGTGCCCACCCCACCGACCGGTTCGAGAACCGGCTGCGCGTGCTGAGAGGTCTCGGCGCGATCCGCGAGGTCTTCCCCAAGCCCAATCAGCTCCGATACCGGGCGTCGTTCACCAGCGTCGTGGGGCTGATGTTCATCCGGCGGATGATGGACGACGGCGGCCAGTCCGAGATGCACCGGCTGCTCGCCCTCGAGGATCTCAACGTCGCCGACCCGCGCACCACCATGGAGGAGGCCCGCCAGTCGGCGGGGAACCTGGCCCGCGCCTTCCGGCTGTGGGCCCTCGAACTGATCACCCTGACCAACGGCACGATCGAGGAGCTGCGCGAGCAGGCGCCCAAGCTCTGGGGCACCGAGGAGATCGCGCGGCGCGCGCAGAGCCTGCACGGCACGATCCTGCGCAGGTGGCCCGCCCTCGACCGCACCTGCACCGAGCTGCGTGCCGCGATCTACGCCTACAGCGACGCCTCGCGCCGCGCCGCCGGGCGGCTCGCCGACTCCGCGGGGACGACCCGCAACCTGACGCTGCTGCCCGCCGAGACGTGGCGCACCTTCGCCCAGACCGCGCCGAAGGAGCGGCTGGCGGCCGTGCTCGACGGCTTCGTGTTCGACGCGCCCGCGCCGTGGCACGACCCCGCCGCCATCGCCACGGCGGTGGACGAGGCCCCGCGCCCGGCTCCGGTCAGGCCCGCTCCCCCGCGCTCGCCGCTTCCGGACTCCGGCCCGGTGGAGTCGGCGGGCGACGGCGTGGCCGGCCTCGACCGGCTCGCCGCGGTGGCGGAGTCCGCGCTCGCCGGCCGTACCGCGGTGCCGCTGGAGGAGGTGCTGACCGGCGACTGGGCGTCCATGCGCCGCGTGCTCGCCGACCTGGCGTCCGCGGACCTGCGCCCGGAGCTGCCCTACCGGCTGCGCTGGTCCGACGGCCTACGCGCCGATCCCGCCGGCCATCCGAGCTGGTCGTCCGACGGCACGCTCGAAAGGGTGACGACCGATGGCTGAGCCCGAGCCCACCGCCGCGCCGGAGCACGCGCGGGCCCGCGCGCACGGGCCGCTCGCGCTGCGGCTCGCCGAGCCCGCGCCTCCCGGCTTCGTACGGCTCTCCCACGGCGACGAGACCGTGGTCGCGCTGCCCGCCTGGCCGGACGGCGCGACCCCGTCGGTCCTCGACGAGTACGGCGTGGCCCCCGTCCCGGTGGAACGCTCCGGAGAGACGCGGCGCGTGCTCGCGGCGTGCCTGCGGGTGTGCTGGACGGACCTGTCCGCCGAGCCGTGGCCCGGCGTGCCCGCCGAGATCTCCGACGTGCTGGCCTGCTACCGCGCGCTGACCGGGCGGGGCGACGACATGACGCGCAGCTGGGCGCTGGGCGCGCTGCGCCGCCTGGCCGACACCGGCTGGATCCTCAGGTCCGGCGACGTCGTACGGCTCGGTCCGCGGTGCGCGACCTGGCCGCAGGAGTCGCACGCCGTCCTGCGCGAGCTGGTGCGCCGCCTGCCCGGCCCGCACCCTGCGGACGGCCATCCGGACGGCCTTCCGGACGGCCTTCCGGACGGCCTTCCGGACGGCCCGGCGGGCGCCCCGGCGACGCTTCCCCTGGAGGAATCCGGGCCGGGCGAGCCGGCGGGCGAGCGGCCACCCGGCGCCGCGCGCGACGAGACGAGCCCGGATCTCGACGGGCTGCTCTCCGCCTACGACGAGCGCCGCCGCGCCGAGCTGGTGGCGGCCTTCATGGCGGTCGAGCACGCGGCCGAGCCGGTCCACGAGGCGAGGTTCGCCGCCCTGCGCGATCCGGCGCTGCGCCGTACGCTCGCGGAGATGCTGGCGCGGCGCGGCCGGACCCTGATCCAGCGCCGCGACACGTGGACCTCCGGTTACGACGACGCCGTGGCCGCCCGGCTCACGGGCGGGCCCGGCGGGAAGGCCGGGCTGGCGGAGAGCGAGCGTGCGGTCCTCACGCTGGTGCTGGTCCACTCGGTCGCCATTCCCCGGGCCGACGGGCTGCTGCCGGAGGACACCTGGCTCTCGTCGTACCCCGTGGCGGTGGAGGAGCTGCGCCGCCGCACCCTGCTCCCGATCGGCGAGCTGGAGTCGGCGCTGCGGACGCTGCGCCAGGCGGGCCTGCTGAGCCAGGTCAAGGCCGTCTCGGAGGAGGCGCCCGGCGGGTACGTGCCCGGCCCGCAGTTCCACCGGCTCACGGCGGCGGCCCGCCGCCGGCTCCAGGAGGAGCTGATCCTGGCGGCCGGACCGCAGACGCCGCTCGCCGCCGCGATCAGGTCGCGGCGAGCGTGACCGGTAAAGACGAGCCCGGTAAAGACGAGCCCGGGAAAGACGAGCGAGGAAAGGAAGCAGCGGCTTGACGCAGACCGAGAACGTCGTCGGAGACCGGGTACTGGTCGCCGTACAGGCGATCAACATCTCCCGGCTGTCGACGCATCCGGTGCCGACCGTGCCGGGGACGCTGATCGTGGTCGCCGGCGCGGGTCCGAAGGACTCCAACGGCGCGGGCAAGTCGTCGTTCATCGCGGCGATCACCGCGCTGCTCGGCGACGAGCAGTGGCGGTTCGCGTCCGGGGCGAAGGCCGTCTCCGAGCTGCTGTTCAACGCCGAGCTGGCCGCGCACGGCGACCAGCAGTGGGCCAGCGCCGACCACGGCTACATCATCGGCGTGTTCGACGTGCCGTCGGCCGGCCTGCCGATGACGGTGTGGCTGCGGGTCAACCGCGAGGCGCCCTACCTGGAGATCAGGTGGACCGAGAGCGTGCGCCTGGCCGCGGGCGCGTCGGAGGCCGACCGGGTCACCCGGTCCGACGAGGTGTGGACCCAGCTCCCGCGCAGCGCCGGCCGCCGTGACGTCGTGGCCCGCGACCTCACCCGGGTCCTGTACGGCGATCGCGTCCGGTGCGTCTCGTTCCTGTCCACGTCGGTCCGGAGCAAGGTCGCCACGAACCTGCTCTCCCAGCCGCTCAACGAGATCTCCCCCGAGCGGATCTTCGAGGCGATCGCGGCGCTCACCGGCCTCGACGCCGAGCTCGACCAGGAACGGGAGGCCAGGCGCGACGAGCACGCCAAGCGGGTCAGGGCGGCGGAGGCGTCCGACCGGCTGCGCGAGTTCGAGTCCGAGTCCGAGTCGCTGCTCGCCGCCTTCGACCGGCGCGACCAGGCGCGCGTCCAACTCGCGAGCGCGCTGCGCTGCTGGCGCGGCCGGTTGGCCCGGCGGTTCGCGGACGCCGCGGATCGGGACGAGCGGCTCGACGCCGAGCTCGCCGTCAGCCGGGACGCCGCCGAGGCGGCGTCGGACGCCATCGCCGCGCTGCGCGAGGAGATCGCCACGCTGAAGGACGACTCGCTCGACCGGGCTCTGGCCTCGGCGCGGCGCGAGCTGGCCCAGATCCAGGCACGGGCGGCCAAGCTGGAGGCCGACCGGGCGGTGGCCCAGAGCACGGCCGACGGGCTCAGATCCCAGATGCCCGCGCTGGAGGAGTTGCGGCGGCAGGCCGACGGGCGCGACGTCGCCGCCGCCGAGCGGGAGACGGCCGCGGCGCGGCGCCGGGTCGACGAGGCGCTCAAGTCGCTGGGCGTCGCCGACCGCGAGGCCGAGACGGCGCGGGCGGCTCTCGACGACGCGGAGAACGGACCCGCGGCCGCGCAGCTCGCCGCCCTGGCCGGGCGCGGCGTCGCCGCCGCCAGCCTGCTCGACGCGATCGACGCCGCCGAGCAGGCGCGGGACGCGTCCACCGGCGGCCCCGCGGCCGGGCTTCTCGCGAGCAGGACGTGGCCGCACGAGCACGCCGTGATCGTGGACGGCGCCGACCTGGCCGCCGCGGCCCACGCTCTGGCCGAGCTGCCCGGTTCCGTGCTGGTCAGCTCCACGGGCGTCACGGTCGTCGGCGCCTTCGAGAGCGCGGTGACCGGGCGTGAGGCCCGCGTCAAGGCCGCCGAGCAGCGGCTGCATCGGGCCCGTGACGCCCAGGACCGG
The DNA here is from genome assembly GCF_020826795.1 of Microtetraspora sp. AC03309. Taxonomy (NCBI): domain Bacteria; kingdom Bacillati; phylum Actinomycetota; class Actinomycetes; order Streptosporangiales; family Streptosporangiaceae; genus Microtetraspora; species Microtetraspora sp. AC03309. Next base: position 9,074 of record NZ_JADDIL010000097.1, read on the forward strand.
GCCTCCGCCGCGGTACGGCAGGCGGAGGCCGAGATGGACGAGTCCGCCCGGCGGGCCGAGGGCGCCCGGGCGGCGGTGCGCCTGGACGACGTCCGCGACCGCCTTTCGACGCAGCGGGAGTTGCTGGCCGGGCTGCACGCCGCGGCAGGCGAGCTCGCCCCCACGCTCGACGCCGCCGAGGAGAGCGTGAGCGCCCTCGACTTCAGGGCGCGCACCCGCGACATGGAGATCGAGCGGTTGGAGGGCCGCCGGGCGCGGTTCGAGGCGGATCGCGCCCGGGCCCGGGAGCAGGCCGACCGGACGGCCGCCGAACGGCAGGCGCTCGACATCGAAGGGCTGACCGCGGAGTGGGGCAGCCCGGTCGAGGAGGCGCGCGACTGGCTCGCGGCGGAGGAGTCGCTGACCGCCGACGAGTGGTGGCGCGGCGCCGAGCGGCATCTCGACGCGGCCCTGCGCGGCGGCTTCGGCGACTCCGCGGAGACGGGCGACGAGATGCCCGAGGAGCTGGCCTTCCTGGTCAAGGAGCGGCGCGGCGGCCGGACCGCCGAGGAGCTGGCCACGTTCCCGGCGGTGTGCGCCGCGCTCGGTTCGTACCTCCGGGGCCAGGAGGAGTACGAACGGCACCGTCGCCGGCAGATCGAGACCCAGCTCTCCTCGCGCAGGCGTGACCTGGAGACGGCGACCCGCGGAGCGGAGGACGCGGCCCAGTCCACCGCCGTGCACCGCGCGGCGCTCACCGAGGCGATCAGGGCCCGCCTGGCCCGGGTCGCCGAGGAGTTCGAGAAGCTCGACGTGGGTTACGGCGGCTACGGCGCGACGTTGGACTTCCCCGTGCCCGCCGCCCCCGCCGATCCCGAGCAGCGCTGGTCGTGGCGGGTGGTGCCCAAGTGGCGGCGGGGCGACGGTCAGGGGTTCGTGCCCTACAACCGGCGGGCCAACACGGCGCTCATGGACGAGAAGGCGGTCAAGCTCGTCTGCGCCGCCGCGATCGCCTCCTCCGGCGGGGGCCACCTGACGCTGGTCCTCGACGAGCTCGGCCGCAACCTCGGCAAGGAGCACCGCAGGGAGGCCGTCGCGCTGTTCCGCAGGATCGGCGAGATGCACGGCATCACGGTCATCGGCGCCCTGCAGGACGACATGGAGCCCTACGCCATCGACGCCTGCGGCCAGTACGTGAAGCTGCGCCGCTCGTCGGACGCCATGCCGTACAACGAGCCGCCGATCATCGTGGGGCACGACCGGCACGCCGAGCGGGTGCGCATGCTCGCGGACTGGGTCACCCGCCCGCGAGCCGCGTCGTAGCCACGTCGCGAGAACGAGGCCGTCAGGCCATTTCCGCGAAGTCGGTCTCGGTGGTGCCGATCGTCTGCGCCACCGAGGGCCTGACCCTCTTGAGATAGCCGTACCACCCGAGCGCCACGGCGAACGTGACCAGGAACGCGCAGATCACGAAGTTCAGCGGCCAGGCGGGCCACGGCACGACGTTGACATAGAAGACGTAGGCCATGCCGACCACCGAGACCACCACGCACGGCCAGATGAACGGGACCTTCACGCCCTCGCGGCGCAGGAAGATCGGCGCGGCGAGCGCCACGACGGCGTAGGCCACCATGTAGCCGAACGTGCCGTACGTGTCGACGAACACGACGATGTCCATGCCGTCCACGTCCAGGACGTAGAGGAACGCGGTCAGCAGCACCGCGAGCGGCGCGATCGCCAGGATCGCCCGGTGCGGGGTCTGCTGGGTCCGGTGCGTACGGCCGAGCGAGGCGGGCAGCACGCCCTCCTTGCCCATCACGAAGACGATGCGGCCGATCACGTTGATGGGCGCGACCACGACGGCGAAGAACGACGCGGTGATGCCGAGGCTGAGCACCGGGCGGAACCAGCCGGGCATGCCGACGGCCACCGCCAGCTCGTCCAGCGGGTTGCCGCTCGCGCCGAGGTCGCCCAGCGCGCGGTATCCCGTGACCTGGGTGTACGCGGCGAAGATGTAGAGGAGGCCGACGCCGGCCGCGCTCCACATGATGGCCCTGGGGATCGCCTTGAACGGGTTGCGCGCCTCACGGCCGAGCGCGTCGGAGCTGGAGAAGCCGACGAACCCGAGGATGGCCAGCACCATGCCGACTGCGATGCCGTGCGGCGTCACGCCGCTGAGCGAGAACTGGTCGGCGTCGAACACGGGGCCGCCACCGGCGACCAGCACGATCACCAGCATGATCGTGATGATCGCGATCGAGATGACCTCGAGGATCAGCGAGATCCGCGCGGACATCCGGATGCCCCACACGGTGAACAGCGTGGCGAGCCCGCCGATCACCACCGCGAGGAGGACGTTCCACGCGGTGTTCTCGATCGTCAGCCCGATGGAGGACAGGAAGGCGTTGAAGTGGTAGACGGCTCCGCCCAGGGAACCGGAGGCGATGCCGAAACAGCCGATGACCAGCGTGATGCCGGTGACGTACGCGCCGAGCGGGCCGAGACCCTGGGCGGCGTAGTTGTAGAGGGAGCCGGCCGAGGCGCGGCGCTTGGCGAACTGGGAGATGCAGTAGCCCACCGCGAGGATCACGATCGTGGCGAGCGCGAACGACAACCATGTGGCGTTCCCCGCGCTGGCGAAGATGCCGGCCACTGAGAAGGCGATGACGGCGCTGGGGGCGATGTTGGCGATGGCCTGGGCGACGACCTCGCCACCCGACATCGCCCCTCTGCGGAGTCCCTGGTCGGATGTCGAGGTGGGGACGCTGGTCTGGGTCATGGGGGATTTCCTTAGGGGATCAGGAGGGTGCGCAACGCCTCGCCGCTGGCCAGGGCGTCCAGTGCGGGACCGGCCTCGTCGAGCGAGGTACGGCGGCTGACGAGCTGGTCGAGCTGGAGGTGACCGTCCATGTAGCGGTCGACCAGCGCGGGGATGTCGATCGCCGGGCGCACGCTGCCGTAGTTCGAGCCGAGGATCCGCTGGTCGGCCTCGGCGAGTACGAGCGGGTCGAACCGGGCGAGGGTCCCCTTGGGCGGGAGCCCGACCGCGACAGCCGCGCCGCCGAGACCGAGGATCTGGATGGCCGACTCCAGCGTGGCCTGGTGGCCCACCGCGTCGAAGGCGTAGTCGACGCCGTCGGGCAGGAGGTCGCGGAGCGCCTCGGGCACGTCCACCCCGGCACCGGAGATCTGGTCGGTGGCGCCGAGCGTCACCGCGAGGGCGGTCTTCTCCACGCGGGTGTCGATCGCGATGATCCGCTCGGCGCCGGCGAGCTTGGCGCCCTGGACGACGGACAGCCCCACGCCACCGCAGCCGATGACCGCGACCGTGCTGCCGGGCAGGACGGCGGCCGTGTTCGTCACCGCGCCGACGCCGGTGGCCACGGCGCAGCCGACCAGCGCCACGGTGTCGAGGGGCGCGTCCTCGCGGATCTTGATCGCTCCCGACGCGGGGACCACGGCCTCCTCCGCGAACGACGAGACGCCGAGGTAGTGGTAGAGGGACTCGCCGCCCCGGCTGAGCCGGCTGGTGCCGTCCTGGAGCACGCCGCCGGGGGCGACGACGGTCGCGGCGACCTGGCAGCGGGCCTCGTGCCCGGCGCGGCAGTAGCGGCACTGGCCGCAGGGCGCGACCCAGGAGAGGACGACGTGGTCGCCTTCGGCGAGGCTGGTCACGCCCGGCCCGAGCGCGGTCACGACACCCGATCCCTCGTGGCCCATGACGAGCGGCAGCGGCACGTCCCACTCTCCGCGGCGTACGTGCAGGTCGGATCCGCAGACACCGGCCGCGGCGATCTTGACCCGTACCTCACCGGGCCCGGGAGGAGCCAGCTCGACCTGCTCGACCCTGACGGGCTTGTCGGGTGATTCGAAAACCGCGGCGCGCATACCGCCCCTTCCCTCGGGCCGGGAACAGCACAGCCGTCACCCGGTGTTACTGGAACGGGGTTAAGGGTAAGTTTGCGTGCTTTCTCTCCGCACGTAGCCAAATGTCCATTGACCTGCGGCGAGGACGCCGATCCGATATTTCCCCCCGCGTCCGCTCCCGTGTCACGGTGACCCAGCGTTGATCCGCGTACGGCCCGGCCGCCGTTTCCGCCGGTGACTCCTGGCGTACGCGGAGACCGAGCAGCGGAAGACGAGCAGAGGAGGAGTGCGCCGTGCTGGAGACAGTGGGCGACGTCGCGCAACGGTTCCGGTTGCGCGTCCCGACCGGGAGCACCGGCCTGGACCGCCCCATCCGGTGGACGCATATCTCGGAGCTGGCCGACCCGACTCCGTGGCTGCGGGGCGGTGAGATGCTGCTCACCCTGGGCCTGCAGCTCGACCAGTCCGACACGTCTGAGCGGCTCACCGCCTACGCCGGGAGACTGGCCGAGGCCGGAGTGGCCGCCCTCGGGTTCGGCGTCGGCGTCCGGCACCCGTCCGTACCCGAGGCGCTGGTGGCCGGTGCCGAGGCGCACGGCATGGCGGTACTGGAGATCCCCGGCGGCGTGGCCTTCCAGGACATCACGTACCAGCTCAACGGCGACCTGTTGCGCACCGGCGCCGCGGAGTCGCGGTTGATCGCGGAGGGCGTCTCCAGCATGACCAGGGTGGCGCGCAGCGCCGGGCCGGAGGGGATCGTCGCCACCCTCGCCGCCCGGATCGACAGCTGGGCGGTGCTGATGGACCGGCACGGCAAGACGCACGCCGCGGTGGGAGCCGCGCGGGTCCACCTCGACGACGCACGGGCCGCCGCGCTCGGCCAGCGTTCGCGCATCCGGCATCCCGGCCTGACCGTGTACGGCGTCGGCGATCCGGTGCGTCCCCGCGCCCACCTGGTCGTGGCCCCCCGCCCGGACCGGATCAGCCTGACCAGGGAGCTGGCCCAGCACGCGGCCCTCCTGCTCGACCTGGCGCTCAACCCGCTGAGCGGCGGCGACACCTGGGGACTGGCCCGCGCCGACGCCGTGGACGCGCTCATGTCCGGCGATCCGGCGCTCATCCAGCGGGTCTCGGCCCGGTGGAACCTCCTCGCCGGGAACATCGCCGTCGCGCTGCTGCGGTCCCGCTCGCGTGCCGTGCCGCTGGAGGAGAACGTCCTGGAGTGGTGTGCGGAGCTGGACGTCCCGCCGCTCGTCAGCTCCGAGTCGTCGCTGGTCACGGTCCTGCTGCCCGAGGACGAACTGGGCCGGTGGACCGCGCGGGTGTGCGACGCGGTCGAGCGTGAGGGCGTTCCGGCCCGATGCGGCGTCGGCACGGCCCAGCCGCCGTCGGGGTCCCTCCTCAGCCGCCGTCAGGCGGAGCAGGCGCTGGAGGTCGCGGTCGCGGACGCCCGGCCGGTCGTCGAGTTCGCCAGCCTGCCGACCCAGCGGCTGATCCTCCAGCATCTCGACCCGGCCGCGCGCACCGCGCTCACCTCGCCGCTGCTGCCGCTGCTGGAGAGCGACTCCACCCGGATCCTGCTCCGGTCGCTGCGGGTCTTCCTCAGCGAGAACAACAACTGGGAGGCGGCGTCCTCCCAGCTCGGCATCCACCGGCACACCCTCCGCCAGCGGATGGGACGCGTCGAGGAGCTGACCGGCCTGTCGGTCACCGTCACCGAGGACCGGGTGATCGCCTGGCTGGCCCTCCAGGCGCTCCACGTCGACGACACGAACTGATCGGCCAGGGGGCCGGCACACCATGGGGCCGGGGTCACACCATGGAGAGCGTCGAGCCGCCCCGCCCCTTGCGCACCCTGATCTGGGCGGGGATGCGGGTCCGCAGTTCGGCCACGTGGCTGACGATGCCGACGGCCCTGCCGCCCTCGCGCAGGCCGTCCAGGATGTCCAGGACGTCGTCGAGCGTGTCCTCGTCGAGCGTGCCGAATCCCTCGTCCACGAAGAGACTGCCGATCTCGGCGCCACCGGCCTCGGCCGTGACCACGTCCGCCAGGCCGAGGGCCAGGGCCAGCGAGGTGATGAAGCTCTCGCCGCCGGAGAGGGTCGCCGGGTCGCGGTCCACGCCGGTCCAGCCGTCGAGCACCCGCAGTCCCAGCCCGCCGCCGGATCTTCCCCGATCGCCCGCCGCCTGCCTCAGGTCGTGCTGGAGCAGGTAGCGCCCGCCGGACATCCGGTCGAGCCGCTCGTTCGCGGCGTCGACCACCTGGCGGAGCCGCTCCCCCAGCACGTACGCCGAGAGCCGCATGTTCAGCGGGTTGTCCGTCGAGGTCCCGCCCGCGAGCTCGGCCAGCCTGCGGGCGAGGCGGTGCCGCTCGGCCGCAGGGCCGTAGCGCCCGTGCGCGTCCTCCAGCTCGGCGGCGAGCCCGGTGAGCTGCTCCAACCGGCTCATGGCGTGGTCGCGGGCCGACGTCCGCTCCGCGGTCTCCCTTTCGGCCCGCTCGTGCTCGGCCGCGAGGACCGCCAGATCCGGATCGGGGGCCGCCGCCGCCGCGACCAGCTCGGGATCGGCGAGCAGCGCGTCGACGGCGGCCTGCTCGTCGGCGAAGCGCCGGAGCCGCTCGGCCATCTCCTCACGCTCGGCCTCGGCGCGTACCGCCGCGCGAGCGTCGTCCAGGGTCGCGAACCCGGCCTCCGCGGCGGCGCCCGCCGCCGCGGCGCGGGCCGCCTCCCACTCCCGATCGGCCGTCGTGGAGGCCTGGACCCCCTCGGCGGCGTCGTGCAGCAGCGCGGCCTCCGCCGCGAGCCGCTCCAGCCGCGCCTCCAGGGAGGCGTCGCCGCCGCGCGCCCCGTCGAGCAACGTGGCCAGCCTGCCCTCCGCCTCGGCGAGCTGGGCGCGGCGGGTCCGGGTCTCGGCGGCGTCCAGCTCAAGGGACCGCGAACGCTCCTCGGCTTCGGCGAGCTCGGCGGCCAGCCCGCGCGTCTCCTCCATCAGGCCGGGCTCCCCCGCCGCCGCCGCGCTCGCGTCCCGCAGGGCCCGCTCCGCCTCCGCGAGGACCGCCGCCACCGCGTCCTCGGTCGGCCCGACGCCCTCGCGGGACCCGACGCCTTCGCGGGACCCGACGCCTTCGCGGGACCCGACGCCTTCGCACGGCCCGGCTTCCGCGGCGATTTCCGCGACGTCGTCACGGGCCGTGGCGTACGCGGCGCGCGTCTCGGCGGCCCGGGCGACGGCCTCGGCGGCGGTGGCGAGCAGCCGCGCCTCCGCCGCGACCCTGGCCTGCCTGGACCGGACGCTGTCATCCTCTCCCCGCGCGGCGGTGAGGCGCGTGACGAGGCGGTCGCGCTCGGCCAGGAGCTCGGCCTCGCCGGTCCGGTGCCCGGCCAGCGCCCGGCCGGCCTCGTCGGCGCGGTCGCGCAGCGCCTCCGACTCCGCGGCGAGCCGCTCGCTCTCGGCGGCGGCCTCCGGCTCCCCGTCGGCGGCGTCCCGCGCCCCGGCGAGGTCCGACTCGGCGGCGGCGAGCCGGGACTCCGCGTCGTCCGCGGACTGGCCCTCCGCCCGCCGGGTGACCTCGTCCAGCCGGGAGGCCAGCCCGGCGACCCGGCTCTCCGCGTCCTCCCGGCCCTGCCTCGCGGTGTCGAACGCGTCCTGCGCCGCCTGCTCGTCGTCGGCGGTCGGCGCCGCCTCCAGGGGGGCGGCGGGAGCCGGGTGATCGGCGGAGCCGCACACCACGCATGGCTCTCCGGGGACGAGTGACCTCGCCAGCTCGGCGGCCATGCCCTCGATCCGGGCGAGCCGAACGCCGTGGAGCCGGTCGCGGGCGTCCTGGGCGCGGTCCACCGCCACCCGCCGCTCCGCGTCGGCCTCCGCCAGCTCGGCGGCCAGCGCGTCACGCTGGGCGGCGGCGTCGCGCCGGTCGCGGGCCGCGCCGACGGCGGCCTCCAGTGCGGGGATCCGCGCGGCGGCGGCGCGGGCCCGCGATAGCCGCTCGTCCGCCTCCGCCAGTGCCGCCGGCAGCGCCGCCAGGTCCGCGAGGGCGGACGCCTCCCGCTCCGCGGCCTCCTCGATGTCCGCGCGCACCACGGCCAGGCGGCCGGTGACCTCGGCCAGCCGCCCCTCCTCGCCCGCCAGCAGCTCCAGCCGGGCCAGCTCGTCCCGCCAGGCGCGCTCCAGCTCGGCGAGGACGCGGCCGACGTCGCCGTCCGGCGGCGTGTGCCGTACCGGCTGGAGCTCGGGGGTCTCGGGCAGCGCCGCGAGCGCGGCGGCCCGCGCCTCCGTGGCGGAGGCCAGCTCGGCGGCGAGGGCGTCGCGGCGGCGCACCGCCGCGAGATCGCGAGCGGCACCGTCACGGGTGGCTCTGAGCCCGGGGACGGCGGCGGCGGCCAGTCGCGCCGCTTCCAGCCGCTCCTCGGCCGCCTCCAGCTCCCCGGGCAGTACGGCGAGGCGGTCGGCGAGATCGGCGCGCAGGGCCGCCAGCTCTGCCAACCGCCCGTCGGCCAGGGCGAGCTCCGCCCTGACCTCCGTCAGCCGAACCTCCTCGGGCAGAAGCTGCTCGAGACGGGCGACCTCGTCGCGCAGCCCCCGCTCCCGCTCGCGCAGCGCCGCCGCGTCCGGCCACGCCCCGTCGGCCGGGGCCCCGGTGAGCGGCAGTGCCCTGGCCACGGCGTCCACGGCCAGCCGCCGCGCCTTGTCGGCCGTCTCGACCCGCTGACCGGCCTGGCGGATCAGCGGCACCACGCGGTCGGCCCTGGCCGCCTCGTCGAGCATGGTCTCCAGGTCGGAACGCTCGTCGGCGGCCAGTGCCAGCTCCTCGCGGCGGGCCAGCGCGGAGGCGTGGCGCCTGCGGCGGTCGGCCAGCGCCCGGCCGTCGTCCAGGCGGCCGCGGGCGGACGCCAGCGCGGCGGCGGCCAGCGCCTGCTCCTCACCGCCTCTCGCGACCACGTCGGCGGCGGCGGCGAGCACCGCGCCGGACCAGCCGAGCGGGTCCTCCCCCGGCTCGGGGGGCGTCTCGGCCAGGCCGGGTCCGGCGGCGCCGCGCATCCGGTTGACGACGGAGTCGACCTCCTGGCGCAGCTCCTGCTGGGCGCGGCCGGTGCGGGTGCGGTGCTCGGCGAGCCACCTCTCGACCTCGGTGTAGACCTTCACCGAGAACAAGCGCTCCAGCAGCTTGCGCCGATCGTCGCCGTCCGCGCGCAGGAAGCGGGCGAAGTCCCCCTGGGGGAGCATCGCGACCTGCCAGAACTGGTCGGCGTTCATCCCGACGAGCTCGCCGATCAGGTGACCGGCCTCGTCACTGCGCGTGCTGCGGGCCGTCCACGCGCCGGTCGGCTCGTCGAATTCCTCGACGAGGACCTTGGCCTTCTCCTCCACCAGGCCGGTGCCCCGCTGCTTTGGCCGCATCCAGGCGGGGGACCTCATGATCCGGAACCGGCGGTTCCTGATCGTGGCCTCCAGCGTCACCGCGGGGCCCCGCCCGGCGGGGGCGTGGTCGCAGCGGAGGCTGCGGGCGCTGTCGCGCTGCCCGGGCACCCGGCCGTACAGCGCGTAGCAGACGGCGTCGAGCACCGTGGTCTTGCCCGCGCCGGTCGGCCCGTGGACGAGGAACAGCCCGGCCTCGCCGAGCGCGTCGAAGTCGACCTCCTCCTCACCGGGGAAGGAGCCGAAGGCGATCAACCTCAGGCGGTGCAGCCTCACGAGACCTCCCTGATGCGGCAGTCCTCCACGGCGCGTTCCAGCAACCGTCTCTCGGCGTCGTCGGCGGGCTCGCCACGGACCTCGCGGACGAAGTCGAGCGCCACCTCGATCTCGGCGCGCCCGGCGATCGGCCGCGGAGCCGCCGGCGCGCCGGCCGCGCCGTCCGGGTCGAAGGCCAGCGCCAGCGCGTGCGGGAAGCGGCCGCGCAGCCGCTCCATCGCCTCCTTGGGACGCACCGGGTCGGTCAGCGTGACGTGCAGCCAGTGGTCCTCGCGGCCGGCGTATCTCTCCGAGGTGAGCAGATCGTCGATGCGGCCGCGCAGCCGGGCGAGCCGGCGGGGCACCGGCGCGGGCACGAACTCGGCGCGTACGCCATGGGCGCCGGGGCCGAGATCGACCAGCCAGCATCCCTTGACGTGATCGGCCTCCGAGAACGAGTAGGCCAGCGGGGACCCGGAGTAGCGGACGGTCTCGCTCATGGTCTGCCGCCCGTGCAGGTGGCCGAGCGCGGTGTAGCCGACGCCGTCGAACGCGCTCAGCGGCACGTGGGCGACGCCGCCCACCGTGATGTCGCGCTCGCTGTCGCTGGCCTCTCCCCCGGTGACGAATGCGTGGGCCAGTACGACCGAACGCCCGCCGCGCGCCGCGGCGTCCGCCCTGATCGCGGTCATGGCGTGGCCGATCGCCGCGCTGTGGCTGCGCTCGGCCAGCTCCCACGGGCCCTTGACCAGCTCCGGCTCGAGGTAGGGGATGCCGTAGAAGGCGGTGTCCTCGATCACCACCGGCTCCCAGGCCCGCGCCGGGTCCGTGCGGAGGTGCACCCGCTCCATCAGGTCGGCGCCGAACCCGAGCCGCACGGCGGAGTCGTGGTTGCCGCTGATCAGCACGGTGTGCGCGCCCAGCGCGGCCAGCCGGCGCAGCGCGTCACCGCAGAGGGCGACCGCGTCGACCGGCGGCAGCGCGCGGTCGTAGACGTCGCCCGAGACAACGACGACGTCCACCCGCTCGGCCCGCACGGTCTCCACGAGATGGTCGACGAACGCCCCCTGGGCGGTCAGAAGGCTTTCCCGATGGAACGAGCGGCCCAGGTGCCAGTCGGAGGTGTGCAAGACCCGCATGTCGCAGGAAGCTAACAGGTCTCTCCGACAAATGCGGCCTCGTGCATACCTCAGGTGTCACGTAATGACTTAACCTGGCGATCAGTGGGCAAAGGTAAAGAGCAGGGCGCGGCTGGGTACAGGATTCGTCAGTCGGGGAGCGGTCTCATGAACATCGGCCGAGGCACGCTGACCATGACCATCACCGTCGTGGCCGCCGCGCTCGCCATGGTCGGATACGTGCTCTCGCCTCCGTCGTTCGATCCGGCGCCGCTGCCCGAGTCCGAGGAGTTCCACGCGCTTCCGGCCCAACCGGCGGCGGAGTCCCTCCCCATACCCGCCCAGGCGGCCTTCTCGACAGAGCGGATCACGGTCCGCGCGCGGGGAGAGACGCTGAGAGCCACGATCCGGGCCCCCCTCTCCCCCGGACGGCATCCGGCGATGGTGTTCGTGCAGGGGTCGGGCTCGGGCACCGGCAGTGAGTTCACCCCCCAGGCGAGGTGGCTCGCCGAGCGGGGCGTCGTGACCGTCGCCTACGACAAGCGCACGGTCGGGTACTCCTTCCGCGACCGCGACTTCGCGCTGCTGGCCGACGACGCGCTCCGGATGATCGGGCTCCTGCGTGCCAGGCCCGACGTGGATCCGGCGCGCACCGGGCTGTGGGGCGTCAGCGAGGGCGGCTGGGTGGTGCCCATCGCGGCGGCGCGGAGCGCGGACGTGCGGTTCGTCGTCCTGGTGTCCTCACCGAACGTCTCCCCGATGCGTCAGGTCGCCTGGGCGCTGAACGAGCAGCTCCAGCGGCTGCACGCCCCGGCGGGGGTACGCGATCTGCTGACCCGCGCGATGGGCGGCGTGGGCTTCGACTTCCTGCGTTACGACGGCGTCCCGGCGCTGACGGGGATCACCCAGCCCGTGCTCGCGCTGTACGGCACGATGGACCCCTCGATCCCGTTCGTCGAGAGCACCAGGACCCTGACCTCGGCCCTCGCCGCCGGGGGCAACCGCGACTACACGATCCGGTTCCTCGCCGGGGCCGACCACGCGATGCTGACCAATGGCGGGCCGTACGTGCGCGACTACCTGCCGACCCTCGCGAACTGGATCAGGGGCCTCCCGGGTACGGCCGGGCAGGCGCCGCCGATCGCGGGCGCGACGCCGGTCCAGCGGTTCGAGGCCAGCGACGTCCCGGCCGCCCCCTGGTACGGCGGCACCACCTTCCTGTGGCTCACGATCTGCCTGGCCGCCGTCGGCTACGTCACCGCCCCGGTCACCGAGATGGTCGTCCGGCTGCGCGGCCGTGACCTGAGGCTGGCGGCCAACGCGCAGGCGTGGTCCGGGATCCGGCGCCGGATCAGGCGGATGGCCTGGACGGGGCTCGGCATGCTGGCCGCCGCCCTCGCGTTCATCACCCTGATCGTGCTGTTCTCGGTGAACCAGGCCGGCGCCTGGCCCGCCGTACAGTCCGGCTGGCTGGTCGTGCGGCTGCTGGCGGTGCTGATGCTCGCGCAGGAGGTCGCCGCGACGGCGGCGGTGATCGGCGCGCTGCGCGACGGCTGGGAGCCCACCCGCTGGCAGGCGTTCACGCTGGCCGGAGTGCTCGGCGGCACCGGCCTGTTGCTGCTCACCGCGGCCTACTTCGGGCTGTTCGCCTTCCCCTGGTGACCGGCGTCCTGACCGGCACCCTGACCGGGTTCCCGGCCGGGACTGACGTAGGCCAGCCAGCGGTCGATCTCCGCGAGCACCTGCTTGCGCACCGGCTCCGGTGACAGCAGCAGGTCGTGCATCCCGCCGGGGACCCGCACGCAGGTCACGTGCGGCCCGATCCTGGTGGACCAGCGGGCGATGTGCTCGGCGTCGAGGACCACGTCCGCGGAGTGCGCCTCGGGGATGAAGTCGCGCACCCGCAGGCTGCGCTCGGCGCACAGCACCAGCACGGGGACGTCGACGCGGAGCCCGGCGTGCAACCGCCGGTGCGCCCGCCGGATCGCCGCCAGCCACACGGCGTGCACGGGGAAGCCCGCGAGCGGCTTCCACTCCAGGTCGTAGTCCCACTCCCCCCTGTGATCGCGGTGCAGGCTCGTGCCGTACGCGGTGGCGGCGCCGAGGGGCAGGACGGCCGTCGCGGGCAGCCTGGCCAGGACGCCCCCGAGCGCGTCGGCGGCTCCCCTGAGCAGGGCGGGCACGTTGAGGTCGAGGAAGGGGCTGTTGAGGACGAGGGCGTCCACGAGGCCCCGGCCGCGCACGCGGTCGGCCCACAGCACGGCGATGAGCCCGCCGGTCGAGTGCGCGCTGACCGTGAGCTCGTCGTGGTCCGCCCGGATGATCCGCACGGCCTCGTCTATCTCGGGGAAGTGCTCGGTGACGCTGGCGACCAGGCCCCTGGTCTGGTGCGCCAGCAGCGAGCGGCCGTACTTGCGCAGGTCGAGAGCGTAGAAGCTGACGCCCTGGGCGGCGTAGTGATCGGCCACGTGGGTCTGGAAGAAATAGTCGGTGAAGCCGTGGATGTACAGGACGGCCCGCCGCGACCCGGCCACGCGGCGCCGTACGAGGGTGGCGACGACCTCGCCCTCGACGTCGCGGCCCATGGGGAGGACGACGGCGTCGTAGTCGGCTCCGAGGATGTCGGGTACGGCGGTCACGGCAGCTCCAGGGGGTGTACCGGCCGGGAGGGGACCCCGGCTCTCGCTCGACGCAAACGCACCCGCCCCGGCCGGTAAGCAGCCCGGTCCGCGTGGGCACGATCGGCATTGACCTGGTCAAATACCCGTATCGACTCGCCACGGCTCGCAGGGGCACCGGCACGGTCGCGGGCCATCGGGGCCAATGTGATCACGGCCACATTCCTGACCGCGCGGTTCTCGATCTCGTCGAAAGCCATGAGCCGAACTTTATTCAGTTCTGTGCGGATACGTTCCTTGGGGTGAGCACGTGCCCTTCGCCTGTCCGATATCTGAACGCGAACCGGAGAAAACGCCGAAGCCCGTCGGTGCGGCGGCGCTGATCGGCTGGACGGCGCTGTCCGTCGTGCTGCCCGGCGCGGCGCATCTCCGCGCCGGCTGGAAGCGCACCGGATCAGCGCTGGTCGGCGCGTACGCCGTGGTCCTGATCGCCCTGGGGCTGGTCGCGCTGAACGCGGATGCGCACCTGGCCGGCCGTGCGCTCAACTGGCTCGGCCTGATCGAGATCGTCACCGCGGTCGCCGGCGCGGCGTGGTTCGCACTGGTGATCCACTCGTTCGTGGTGCTGCGGCCGCAGGGCCTGCCCAGGACAGCCCAGGTGGTCACCGGTCTCGTCGCGGGCACGCTGTCGGTCACCGTCGCGCTTCCCTTCGCGGTGGCCGCGCAGTACGTGGCCGAGTCCGAGCGGACCATCGACAAGGTGTTCGCCGCACCGGCCGGGCCCCTGGCCCCGGTGGTCCCCGGCGGGCGGCTCGCCGCCAGCGACCCCTGGGGTGGCCGGGACCGGATCAACGTCCTGCTCCTCGGAGGCGACTGGGGCAACGACAGGACCGGGATGCGCACCGACAGCCTGAACGTCGCCAGCGTGGACGTCCGCACCGGCAACACCGTGCTGCTCGGGCTGCCGAGGAACCTGGAACACGTCCCGTTCCCGCCGGGCAGTCCGATGGCGCGCCGCTTCCCCACCGGGTTCACCCTCCCCGAATACCGCCCCGGCTGGCGGGACGACCTGCTGTTCGGGGTCTGGCAGTACGCCGAGGACCATCCCGAGCTCTTCGGCGGGCGCCGGCACATGGGGGCCGAGACCCTCAAGGAGACGATCGGCTACATCCTCGGGCTCAGGATCGACTGGTACACGCTGGTCAACATCTGGGGCTTCGCCAAGATCGTCGATGCTCTCGGCGGGCTCGTCCTGACGGTGGACAGCGACATCGTGTACGGCAAGTACAACGAGGGGCTCGTCCGGGCGGGCACCCGCAGGCTGAGCGGAGCCGACGCGCTGTGGTTCGCGCGGTCCCGCACCAACAGCGACGACTTCGTCCGCATGCGCCGCCAGCGGTGCGTGTTCAGCGCGTTGCTGAACCAGGCCGATCCGGCGACGGTGCTCTCCCGGTTCAACCAGATCGCCGCGGCCACGCGCAAGATCCTGCGCACCGACATCCCGCGATCGATGCTGGAGGACCTCGTGCCGCTGGCCGTGAAGGCCAAGAACGCCCGCGTGACGAGCGTCCAGTTCATGCCTCCGCTGATCAGCACGAGCGCGCCCGACTGGGCGCAGATCCGCCTCCTCACGGCCCAGGCGATCGCGAAGTCGTCCGCGCCGGTCAGGCGGCGGGCGCAGAAGCACGCGCCGGTCACGGCGGGCGCCCCGAGCCCGATCGGCGAGGGCTGCAGCGCCCTGTAGGCACCGCCGGGCGGCCGGGTCGGCCCGGTCGCCCGGCCGCAGATCAACGGGTCACCGGGTCACCGGGTCCGTCACCGGGCCACCGGGTCGCCGGTCAACGGGTCGCCGGTCAACGGGTCGCCGGGTCGTCAGACCCGGAAGGTGTCCTTGGCCAGGCGGCGGACCTTCGCCTCGTCGATGGTGTGGCCGAGCCCCGGCTGCGTGAGGGGCACGGCGACGACCCCTCCGGACGCGCCGACCGGCGGCATGACGATCTGGGCGCTGCGCGGCGGCTCCGCCACGTCGCTCGGCAGCGTGCAGCCCGGCAGGCTCGCCACGGCCACCGTGGCGGCGCGGGCCAGCCCGACGCCGAGCCCGCCCGCGCAGGTGATGTCCCATCCGGCGTCCACCGCCGTGTCGTGCGCGAGCCGTACGTCGGACAGGGAGCCGAACCGCGAGGGGCGCAGCAGCAGCGCCCGGCCCGCGTGCGCGGCGACGGCCTGATCCAGTTCCGTGACCGAGCGCGCCTCGACCACGACGGCCGCCGAGATCCGGTCCTGGAGTTCGGCGCTCGTCGCCAGGTCGGTGAACGGCCGCTCGATCGCCACCAGGCCGTACGCGTCGAGCGCCTCCAGCTGGGAGATCTCCGCGTAGGCGCCGTGCCCGTCCACGGCGATCGCCAGGCCCGGGTAGGCCGCGCGTACCGCGCGCAGCGGCTCGACGTCCCATCCGGGGTGGACGTCCATCGTCACATGGGCGTATCCGGCGCAGACATGCCGGTTCACCCGGGCCACCATGCTCTCCAGGGAGCGTTCGGCTCCGAGCCGCACGGTCGCCATGAGGGAGGTACGGCTGCCGCCGAGGGCATGGGACAGAGGGACGCCCTTCATCCGGGCCCACAGGTCCCAGCAGGCCATGTCCGCGGCCGAGCCTCCGGGAATCCGCCCCAGCTCGGACGGATGCTCCCAGTCGACCCCGACCAGCGCGGCGGGGAGGGACTCCTCCAGGGAGGTCCACAGCTTCTCGTGCCCGTCCCCCTGCTCGTCGCACCGTTCGCCGGGCAGCGACGTGGAGGGCCGGACGGCCTCTCCCCAGCCGACCATCCCGCCGTAGTCGGTGATCCTCACCAGGATGCTCTCTGGCCGCCTGCCGTAAGGCAGGGTCAGCCTGAAGAGTTCGAGCTCCCGGACACGCGGCAAGTGACATCCCCTTCCGTTAGACCTCCATGGTGCCCGCCCCACGAGGGTGCTCAAAACGTCCGGAGACGAGCGCCGCGGCGCCGGCCATCATCGCGAGCAGGACGAAGCACACCACATAGCTGGCCGCCGACCGTGCGAAAGCGGTGGAGATCGCGCCGGTGATCGCGATGGCGACGACAGAGTAGACGGACTCGCCGATCGCGAGCGAGGCGCTGTTGGCGCCCTTCTCGGCGGGGGACGACAACTCGAGGATCAGGACGGACAGCGTCGGATAGACCAGGCCGATGCCCAGGCCGCCCACGCACCAGGCGAGGAACCCGACGATCACCGGCACCGAGGGGAAGACCGTCAGCGCGGTCAGCAGCACCGCCGTCGCGATCAGGGTGGTGCCCGTCCGCAGGATCACCGCACGGTCGCGCGGCCTGCGTCCCTGGATCCACGACCCGGTCGACCAGAAGATGGCGCCACCGGTGAGCGCGAGGCCGGCCTGCGTGGGGCTCAACCCGCGCTCGTTGTGGAGCAGGAGCGGCACGAACACCTCGGCCGCGAAGAACGCGCCCGCCGCCAGGCCCCGGAGCGCGACCACCGCCGGGACGCCGCGGGCGGCTCGGATCGTCCCCTTGGGCAGCAGCCGCGGCAGCGCCACCACGAGGACGGCGGCCCCGGCGAGCAGCAACGGCACGACCTTGGCCCCGCTGCCGTACTGCATGAGCGCCGCCCCGGTGGCCACCACCACGCCCAGCACCAGCTTCGTCGCGAATCCGCGGGAGGCGGACGTGGAGCCGGCCCCGGACGCAGAGGCGGCCCCGGACACGGAAGTGGACGCGGGCAGGGTCACGGGCTCGGGCACGGCGGACCGCGGCGCGGCGCGATGTTCCGCGAGTCCCCGCCACAGGAAGACGGCGGCGGGGGCGGCGATGATCGGCACTCCGAGGAACACCCAGCGCCAACCCACGTGCTCCACCACCAGGCCGGTGATGGCCGGTCCGACCAGCGACGGCATCACCCAGGCGGCCGAGAGCAGGGAGAACACCTTGGGGTGCATCTCGGCCGGGTACACCTGGTCGATCAGCACGTACATCGCGACGGAGAACAGACCGCCGCCGAGCCCCTGCAGGAACCGTCCCGCGACGAAGACGTCCATGGTGGGGGCGGTCCCGGCGACGAGCAGGCCCGCGCAGAAGCCCACCAGGCCGATCCACAGGGGTGCCACCGGTCCTCGCGTGTCGCTCCACCTCCCGCCCACCAGGGTCGCGATCACGCTCGCGACCAGGCTCGCGTTGAAGGCCAGGCCGTACAGGGACATTCCGTCGAGCCGTTCGGCGACGACGGGCATGGCGGTGGCGACCGCGAGGTACTCGAAGGCGATCAACATGATGATGGCGACCATGCCGATCCCGAGAGCCCGATATCGCTGCGAAAAGATCGGCGGGGCTGTCATTACCGAATTCACGCTACGGACGTTACAGATCACCCAATCGTGTCCGTAATCGGCCATTAGACCTAGGACATATTGCGCTCCACCCACTGGGAGATGTCACGGCGCTCGATCGCGGCCGCCATCAGGCCGGGGAACGCGTCCGGCGTGCAGGCGAACGCCGGCACGCCCAGCGCCGAGAGCGCCGACGCGTTGTCGTGGTCGTAGGACGGCGCGCCCTCGTCCGACAGGGCCAGCAGCACGATCACCTGAACCCCGGCGGCCGTCATCGCGGCCACCCTGCGGAGCATCTCCTCACGGACACCGCCCTCGTAGAGGTCGCTGATCAGGATGAAGATGGAGTCCGTCGGCCGGGTGATCAACCCCTGGCTGTAGGCGATCGCCCGATTGATGTCCGTGCCGCCCCCGAGCTGGGTGCCGAACAGCAGCTCCACCGGGTCGTGCAGCTGGTCCGTCAGATCGACCACCGCGGTGTCGAACACCACCAGGCTGGTCCGCAGCGACCGCATCGACGCCAGGACCGCGCCGAAGACGCTGGAGTAGACGACCGAGGCCGCCATCGACCCGCTCTGGTCGATGCACAGGACGACCTCACGCTGGACGGCCTGCTGCCTGCGGGCGTACCCCACCAGCCGGGACGGCACGACCGTGTTCCGCTCGGGCAGGTAGTTCTTCAGGTTCGCCCGGATCGTGCGGTCCCAGTCGATGTCGGCGACCCGCCGCGGCCGATGGGTCCTCGCCGAGCGGTCCAGCGCACCGGTCACGGCCGCCCGGGTCCGCTGCGCGAGCTTGGACTCCAGCTCGGCGACGACCTTGCGGACCACGGCGCGGGCCGACTCGCGCGCCTTCTCCGGCATGACCCGGTTCAGCGAGAGCAGCGTCCCGACCAGGTGGACGTCGGGCTCGACCGCCTCCAGCATCTCGGGTTCCAGCAGGAGGCGGCTCAGGTTGAGCCGCTCGATCGCGTCCTTCTGCATCACCTGGACGACCGTCGAGGGGAAGTAGGCGCGGATGTCGCCCAGCCACCGGGCCACCCTCGGCGCGGACGCGCCGAGACCCGCACTGCGCTCGCCGTCGCCGCGCCCCGCGCCCGGTCCCCCGCCGTAGAGCGCGGACAGCGCCGCGTCCATGCCGGCGTCGGCGCCGCCGAGCGCGCAGCCGGTCCCGTCCGCGTCACCGCCGAGGACCAGCCGCCAGCGGCGCAACCGCTCCTCCATCACGCCCTCCCCAGGATTTCCAGCACGGTCCGGACGGCCGGAGCCGCCCGCTCGTCGTCGTGATCCGCCCCGTCGCCTGTCGCGCCACGGCCCCCGTCACCGCCACCGCGGGCGGCGGCCGTACCGGACCTGACCCGCTCGCCGATCGAGCGGCGTTCCGGCGGCGCGAAGGCGCCGAACGTGCGCCGCAGCAGCGGGAGCACGTCCACGAACGCCTCCGGCGACAGGCCGGTCAGCCAGCCGTCCACCGCGGCGAGCAGCCGGGAGTCGTGAACGAGCAGCAGCCCTCCGCCCGACAGGAAGCCCTCGACCCAGGCGGCGGCCCGCGCGGGCGGGTGGCCGAGGGACATCGCGCGTGACATCCGGACCTGGACGTCGTCCGCCATCTGCGCGTCGAACAGGATGCGCACCAGCCTGCCCTCGATCACCCCGGGCAGGTCGCTCCGGTTCGCCACGCTCCTGAGCGTCGCGAGCCAGCGCCCACGCGGCGAGCCCTGCCCGATCCCCTGCCCGATCCCGCGCGCCGTCCTCTGCCCGCCGCCGTGCCCGCCTTCCCCCTGCCCGTCGTGCAGCAGGGCCACCGCGGAGTGGACCGCGTCGATCTGGGACACCAGCTGCCGGGCCGGATCATCGTCCAGGCCGGTGACCGCGGTCGGGAGCCCGGTGCAGATGCGCGTCAGCAGCGAGTCCACGATCGTGGCCAGCCCGGCGGCCGGGGTACCGCGGACGTCGCCGTACCGCTGGGCCCGGACCAGCGCGGGAAGCGCCGCCATCAGGTGGCCGACGTCGCTGTCCAGCGCCGCCCGGTCGCCGATCACCCCCAGCACGTACGGCAGAGCGTCCGGCAGGTCGGCGAGAAGGCACTTCTCGACCAGGGCGGTCAGCTCCGCCAGCGACACCCCTTGGGCACCGGCCGCCGGAGACGGGAACCCGACGCCCGGGGAGCCGTGAGCCGGGACGCCGTGAGCCGGGACGCCGTGAGCCGGGACGCCGTGAGCCGGGACGCCGTGA
>NZ_JADDIL010000098.1:0-28873 GCF_020826795.1 Microtetraspora sp. AC03309
GCGACGATCTGCTGTTCAACACCGACGCCGACAGCGTCAAGGGCCGCGACCTGGCCAGGGACCCGCGCGTGTCGATCTGCGTGGACGACGATTCGTCGACGGCTGGATCGAGCAACTCGTGCAGGCGGAGAAAGAAGCGCTGGTCGGCGGCCTGACCGCCGCGCAGGAACCGGGCGCGGCATCCGCCGATCAACGCCTCGCGCGTGAGCGGGCGTCTCCCATGTTTCGGGCGGCGATCCGGGCAGGCACGGCGCCTGCATGACCAGCTCACCAGCCCATCATGAGTTCGTTCGGGTGGTCCTGCCGTCCCCCGTCATGGAGTCAGGCGCGGTCAGGCGCGGTCAGGCGCGGAAGAGCCGCCAGAACGCCAGGGTCACCTCGGCGGCGGGGGCCGGACGGTCGCCGGTGACCCAGTAGGCGATCACGCCGGTGAGGGCGCCGGCCAGGTAGGTGGCGTGCAGCTCGGCCGGGACGTCGTCGAAGCCCTCGGGGCGTGACCCGCCGGTGAACCGTGCGGCCAGTTCGGCGGTCAGCCGCTCGCGCATGCGCGCGGCGAACAGTGCGCTGCCCTGGGCGCCCAGCATCCGCTGATACAGGGTGGCGCGGGCCGCGACATGCTCGAACAGGTCGATCAGCGGCGCGGGCGCCTGGTCCCGGGGCGCGTCGCGTGGGCACAACGCGGCGGCCCGCGCGACCTGGGAGACCGTGTCCTCCATGGCGTCGGTGACGATCGCGTCCACGTCGGGGAAGTGCAGGTAGACCGTCGCCCGGTTCACCCCGGCGAGTCTGGCCACCTCGGCCATGGTGATGGAGCCCAGCTCCTTGTCGGCCGCCAGGTCGAGTATCGCGGCCCGCAGGCGGGCCCGGGTGCGTTGCGCGCGGGGATCATCCGGGTTCACGATCCCGACTATACGACATATGTTGCATACTCAACAGATGTCGCATAGATTGCCGGACATGCGAATCGAGGTCTGGGCGGACGTTGTCTGCGGATGGGCGTACATCGGCAAGCGGAGGCTGGAGGCGGCTCTGGCCGATCCGGCCTTCGACGGCGTCCCCGTCGAGGTCGTGTGGCGGCCGTTCCGGATCGACCCCACCGCGCCGGCGCGGGCCGTTCCGCTTGAGGAGGCGTACGGCGATCCGATGGTGGACACCGCGCTGCGCCGGTGCGCGCCCGGCCTGTCACCCATGGAGAACCGGGCGCGCGTCTCCGAGATCGCCGCCGAGGAAGGGCTGGGACCGCGCTGGGGAGCGGCCTGGCGGGCCGACACCCACGACGCCCACCGGCTGCTCGCCCTGGCGTTCGAGCGCGCGGACGCGGCGCGGCAGAACGCCGTGGCCGAGCAGGTGATGAAGGCGCACTTCGTCGAGGGGCGCGACATCAGCGACCGCGAGGTGCTCGCGGCCGTCGCGGCCGAGGCGGGCTTCGCCGACGGCGCCGCGCTGCTGGAGGCCGGCGCGGGTGAGGACATGGTGCGGGAGCTGCTGCTCACCGGCAAGGCCAGGGGCGTGGCGACCTCGCCGACGATCGTCGTCAACGACCGCGCGTTGGCCGGTGCCCAGCCCGCCGAGGTGATCAGGGACTTCCTGTCGCAGGGCGGTCGGCGGCGCGAACTGCCCGAGGAGGTGGAGCGCCTGCGCTACGCCGAGTCCCTGCTCGACCAGCGTGACCCGTTCGGGGCGTTGGTCCTGCTGCGGCCGCTGCTCGACGAGCACGGCGACGACCGCACCGTCCGCATGCTCGCCGCCCGGGCCTACTTCGCCTCGGCGCAGCTCGGGCGGGCCCGCGCCACGCTGGAGTGGCTGGTCGCGGAGTCGCCGGACGACTCCTACGCCCGGCACCTGCTCGGCCGTACCCTCCAGCGTCAGGGGCTGGCCGAGGAGGCCGCCCCGCACCTGACCATGGCCGCCGTCATGACGCCGGAATACGCCTGAGCGGCACTCATCCCAGCGGCGGTGGTCGGCCACCCCCACGCTGGGGCAGTGTGGGGGTGGGTGGCGCTGCTCGGCGGTGTCCTTCGGAGAGGCCACGGCGCCGGTCTCGTATCCGCCCGGGAGGTCATCGTCGCGCCGCCCGTGGAGTCGCCGAGCATTGGCGGCATAGTTCAGGATCGCCTGAATTCAGGATTTCCTGTACTGTCTGAGGTGTGCCGACTCTCGCCACCGACATCGACGCCCTGGCCCGGTTCGGCCGGGCGCTCGCCGATCCGATCCGCTGCCGCCTGCTCCTCGCCCTCCGCGAAGCCCCGGCGTATCCGTCGGATCTGGCCGAGGGGCTGGGGATCTCCCGTACCCGCCTGTCGAACCACCTGGCATGCCTGCGCGACTGCGGTCTGGTCGTCGCGGTGCCGGACGGGCGCCGCACTCGCTACGAACTCGCCGATGCGCGCCTCGGCCACGCGCTGGACGACCTGCGCAGCGCCGTCCTGGCCGTGGAGACGGGCCGCGCCTGCGTGGACACCGAGGAGAAGGGCTGCTGCTGATGAGCGTCCTGTCCCTGGGGCCGAGCCCCGCGCGCCGAGACGCGCTCGCCCGCCGGATCCGGCTGCTGGTCGCCGTCACCATCGGCTACAACGTGATCGAGGCGGTCATCGCCATCGCGGCCGGGACCGTCGCCTCCTCGGCCGCGCTGGTCGGCTTCGGCCTGGACTCGGTGATCGAGGTGTCCTCCGCCGCGGCGGTGGCCTGGCAGTTCTCCGCCTCCACCCACGCTGTACGCGAAGCGAGGGAGAGGACCGCCCTGCGGATCATCGCGTTCTCGTTCTTCGCGCTCGCCGCCTATGTCTCGGTGGAAGCGGTGCGGGCGCTGGCGGGAACGGGCGAGGCCGAGCGGTCCCTGCCCGGCATCGTGCTCGCCGCGCTGTCGTTGCTGGTGATGCCGTTCCTGTCCGCGGCGCAGCGCCGTGCCGGTCGCGAACTCGGCTCCGCCTCCGCCGTCGCGGACTCCAAGCAGACCCTGCTGTGCACCTACCTGTCCGCGGTCCTCCTGGTGGGCCTCGTCCTCAACGCCACCCTCGGCTGGTCGTGGGCCGACCCGGTCGCCGCCCTCGTGATCGCCGCCGTGGCCGTCAAGGAAGGCCGGGACGCCTGGCGCGGGGACGCCTGCTGCGCCGCCCCCACCACTGCCGCCGACGCCACCACCTCGGGGTGCCGGGAATGCGGCTGAATGTGGCCGCACGGCGTCTTAAGTGATGCTGACGCGGCCGCGCACAACGATCGACATCGCCAATCGACATCGCCAATCGACATCGCCAATCGACATCGCCAATCGACATCGCCACCGGACGCTATTGGCTGTGCCATTGGTTGTGCCCTCATCCGCGCACGTGCGGCACCGGCGTCGAATCCGATCGAAGTGTTTCCCCGGAGGTTCCCGGCTCGCGTGCCGGCGCGCCGTCGGGTGCGGGCGCGGTGTCGGATGGATTGCCGGGCAGGTCGGTGGGCAGGTCGGTGGGCAGGTCGGTGGGCGTCGGGTTCGGCTGGACCGCGGCGAGGTAGGCGTGGATGGCGTCGCGGTTGCGGGCCAGGCAGTCGATGCGCTGCTGGATCCGCGCGGCTTCGCTCCGCAGCAGCTCGGCGAGTTCCGGGGTCAGGCACTCCGGGTGGAGGTGGATGTCGTCCGGTTTGTCGAGGAACGGAAGGATCCTGTGGATGATCTCGGTGGTGAGGCCGGAATCGAGGAGCCCGCGGATCTGCTGGACCCGATAGATGGCCGACACGTTGTACCGGCGGTAGCCGTTCTCGGCCCGCTCCGGGTGCAGCAGATCCTGCTCCTCGTAGTAGCGCAGCATCCTGGTGGGAACGCCGGTACGCCGGGACAGCTCGCCGATCTTCATGGCCCTCCTCGGGCGGAATGACGGGGATCACGTTCTCGGATCAAGTGATGGGGATCACATTTGCCTTCACATTGATGTGAAGGTTTCAGCATGGTCGCATGTCCTCCCCAGCGACCACCAACGCCACCCCTCCGCCGACCACCGGGACGAAGCTTCCCCTGCCGGGGCTGCTGGCGCTGTTCACGGCCGCGTTCTCCGCCGTGATGACCGAGCTGCTCCCCGCCGGGCTGCTGCCGCAGATGAGCGAGGCCCTGCACGTGTCCGAAGGCCGCGTCGGGTTCCTGGTGACCGGCTATGCGGTCGCCTCGTTCGTCGCCGCGATCCCTCTGACCGCCGCGTTGCGCGGCAGGCGCCGCCGCCCGGTGCTCATCGGCGTGATCGTCGGCTTCGCGCTCTGCAACGCCGTCACCGCCCTCTCCTCGGCGTACGGGCTGACCTTCGCGGCCCGGGTGCTGGCGGGCGTGATGGGCGGAGTCATGTGGGCGATGCTCGCCGGTTACGCCGCCCGTATGGTCCCCGCTGAGCGTCGTGGCCGCGCGATCGCCGTCGTCCTGGCCGGGATCACCGTCGCGCTCTCCCTCGGCATCCCCGCGGGCACCGCCGTGGCCGCCGCCTTCGGCTGGCGCGGCGGGTTCGCCGCGCTGGCCGTGCTTTCCGTGATCCTGGTGGCCTGGGTGCGGTGGACGGTGCCCGACTTCCCCGGCGAAACGGTCACCCAGCGCGTCCCCTTACACCGCATCGCCTCCCTGCCAGGCATTCTCCCCGTCCTGTCCGTCACCCTGGTCCTGCTGCTGGGCCACCAGGCGATGTACACGTATGTGGCGCCGTTCGCCGCGCGCGCCGGCTTCGGCAACACCGGAGTGGTCCTGCTCGTCTTCGGCCTCGCCACGGTGGCCGGGATCTGGGTCGTCGGCACTCTCATCGACCGTCACCCGCGTTCGACTCTCCTGTGCGCTCTCGCCCTGGTCGCGGCCGCGATGCTCGTTCTCGGGCTGTTCGGGCGTACGCCTGCGGTCCTGCTTGTCGCGGTCGCGGTGTGGGGCGCGGCCTTCGGCGGGGCGCCGACGCTGCTGCAGACGGCTCTGATCGGCGTGTCAGGGCCGGGGGGCGCAGACGTCGCCACCTCCCTGCAGACCACCGTCTACAACGCCGGCATCGCCGCCGGATCCCTTGCCGGCGGCCTCGTCCTCGAAGGCGCCGGCGCCGGTGCCCTGCCGTGGGCCGCGCTCCCCCTGCTCGTCGCCGCGCTGGGCATCGTGACCGTGGGACGCCGCCACGCGTTCCCCGCCCGGCGTCCGGGTGGGCGGGCAGGCGAAGAATTCGCGATTAAGTGAGGGGCGGACGTCGCGAACGGGCCGACGGCCCCGACATCTCCGGTGAGAGGCGCCGCAGAGGTGTCCGCCGAGAGGACGGAGGCGGGACCATCCCCGCCGCGACCACCCGGTGACCGCCGACGTGCCGGGTGACGATTCCGGGTGACGATTCCGGGGTCTGCCGCGCCGGCCGGCGCGATGCCGGCGCGGCAGACCCCTCGGCCGGTCGTACGGCGCCGCGGGCATGGCGCCGACTGCGTGACCTCCTCCTCGTCGCCGATGAAAGCCCCGACGACCGCGCCGGAGAAGGCGACAGCAGGGGCACGCTACGGGCGGAACGTCCGGCGGTAGGCGTCCGGCGGTACGCCGATCGTGCGGTGGAAGTGGCGGCGCAGTGTCGTCGCCGTGCCCATGCCCGCGGCCGAGGCGATGGTGTCGACGCTGTCGTCCGTGGTCTCCAGCAGTTCCTGGGCGCGGCGGATCCGCTGCGTCAGCAGCCACTGCAGCGGGGTGGTGCCGGTTATCAAGCGGAAGTGGCGGGCCAGGTGGCGCGAGCTCATGTTCGCCTGACGGGCCAGGTCCTCCACGGTGAGCGGCTGGTCCAGCCGCCGCATCACCCACGTGAGCAGCTCGGCCAGGGGATGGCCGTCCTGGGCGGGTACCGGTGTGGTGACGAACTGGGCCTGGCCACCGGCCCGGTGGGGCGGCACGACCAGGCGGCGGGCGACCACGTTGGCGATCGCCGAGCCGTGGTCGCGGCGGACCAGATGCAGGCACAGGTCCATCGCTGCGGCCTTGCCCGCGGAGGTGAGCACGCTGCCGTTGTCGATGTAGAGCACGTCCGGGTCGACCTTCACCCGGGGATGGCGCGCGGCCAGTTCGTCGGTGTGGGCCCAGTGCGTGGTCGCGCACAGCCCGTCCAGCAGGCCGGCGGCGGCGAGCACGAACGCGCCCGTGCACAGGGAGACCACCCGCGCGCCCGACTCGTGGGCCGCGCGTACCGCCTCGACCAGGTCGGCCGGCGGGTCCACGTCGACGTCCGCCAAGGCGGGGACGATCACGGTGCCGGCGTGCGCCAGCCGGTCGAGCCCGTAGTCCGGCTCCAGCAGGAACCGGCCGACCCGGACGGCGTGCGTGCCGCACACCCTGACGTCGTACCAGGGGCCTGGCAGCGCGTCCGGGGCGGAGCCGAAGACCTCGTAGGCCAGGGCCAGCTCGAAGTGCAGCATCCCGTCGGTAGCGGCGACCGCGACGGAGCGCGGGACAGAACTCATGTCGGGAATTGTATGGATCATGTCGTTCCGGACGCTGGCACCGTCGCGCCGCCGGGGACAGGATTTCGACCGTAAATCACTTCGAGCACGCGGGAGCAGGCATGGGATCGAGTCGGAACGTGGCGGTGTTCGGCGCCTACGGACACACCGGGCGGTTCGTGGTCGCGGAGTTGCGCGAGCGCGGATACGTCCCGCTGCTCCTCGGCCGCGACCAGGACAAGCTGCTGGCGCTGGCGCAAGCCCGACCGGGGCTCGAGACGCGGCAGGCGTCGGTCGACGATCCGGCCTCGCTCGACCGCGCGCTGAACGGCGCGGCCGCCGTGATCAACTGCGCCGGGCCCTTCGCCACGACCGCCGCCCCGCTGGTCGAGGCGGCGCTGCGCGCCGGCATCCCGTATGTCGACGTGGCGGCCGAGATCGAGGCGAACCTTGACACGTTCGCGCACTTCGCGGAGCGCGCCCGCGCCGCGGGCACCGTGGTGGTCCCGGCGATGGCCTTCTACGGCGGCCTCGGCGACCTGTTGGTCACCACCGCGATGGGCGACTGGACGGCGGCGGACGAGGCGCACATCGCCTACGGCCTGAGCAGTTGGCACCCCACTGCCGGAACGCTCGCTTCGGGCACGGTCTCGGGGCAGCGGCGGGGCGGCCGCCGTGTCCGCTACACCGGCGGACGGCTGGAATACCACGATGACGCCCTGCCGACCTTGGAGTGGCCCTTCCCGGCTCCACTCGGCCCTCAGAGTGTCATCGGAGAGTTCGCCATGGCCGATGTCGTCACGATTCCCAGCCACCTGGCCGTCCCGGAGGTGCGCACCTACATGACCGTCAAGGCGGCCGCGGATCTGTCCGCTCCTGACGCCTCGGCACCGACCGCCGTCGACGAGCGCGGCCGCTCCGCGCAGACCTTCGTCGTCGACGTCCTCGTCCGCTCCGGCGGCACGGAACGCCGCGTGGTCGCCGCCGGTCAGGACATCTACGCCATCAGCGCGCCGCTCGCGGT
Source organism: Microtetraspora sp. AC03309 (assembly GCF_020826795.1). NCBI lineage: Bacteria > Bacillati > Actinomycetota > Actinomycetes > Streptosporangiales > Streptosporangiaceae > Microtetraspora > Microtetraspora sp. AC03309. The sequence goes on from NZ_JADDIL010000098.1 coordinate 7,427, forward strand.
GGAGGCCGTCGACCGCATCCTCACCGGCCGGACCAGAACCACCGGCGTCGCCTCCGCGGGCGCGGCCTTCGACGCCTCTGACTTCCTTGGCGCCCTGTCATCGCACCTCTCGCTGCACCTCTCGCTGGACGTCCCGCTCGACACACGCGGCTGACCGGCGCGCTCGGCGGCCTCCGGCTCCTGCCGGCCGCCCCCAGGATCAGGGAAACGCCAGGTCAGGGCGATATCCGCCCGATTTTTCCTGAGTGCTACGGCGGCCCCGAGTCGACAGTCCACGCTTCCCCGCTCCGTTCGCCTGTTTCAGGCCTCGTGGGGTGTCGCGGGGCGGATGAGACCGCTCTCGTAGGCGAAGACCACGACCTGTGCGCGGTCCCGGAGCCCCAGCTTCAGCAGGACCCGGCTGAGGTGCGACTTCACGGTGGCCTCGGCCAGGTGCATCGCCGTGGCGACCTCGGCGTTGGACAGCCCGCGCGCCACCTGGACCAGCACCTCGTGTTCGCGGGAGGTGAGCTGTCCCAGCCGCTCGTCCCGCCCGGGAGCGCCGGGCATGAGCTGTGGGGCGAACCTCTCCAGCAGGCGCCGGGTGATCCGTGGGGAAACCGCGGCGTCACCCGCCGCCACGTTGCGGATCGCGGTCAGCAGCTCCTCGGGCCGTGTGTTCTTCGGCAGGAAGCCCGAGGCTCCGGCCTTCAGCCCGGCGAAGGCGTACTCGTCCAGGTCGAAGGTGGTCAGGATGAGCACGCGTGAGCGCGGGGAGTCCATGACGATCCTGCGGGTGGCCTCGATCCCGTCGACGCCGGGCATGCGTACGTCCATCAGCACGACATCGGGGCGCAGCAGCCGGGCCATCCGGGCGGCTTCATCGCCGTCGGCCGCCTCGCCGGCCACCTCCATGTCCGGCTCGGCCTCGAAGACCATGCGAAACGCCATGCGCAGCAACGACTCATCGTCGGCGATCAGCAGCCGGATCATCACGCGGAGCCCTTGCCCGCCAGGTCCGCGCCGAGGTCGAGGCGTGCCGCCACCCGCCAGCCCCCGCCGCGTCGTGGACCGGCATGGAGGGTTCCGTCGTAGGCGGCGACGCGCTCGCGCATGCCGGACAGGCCTCGCCCGGGTGTGTCTGCCGGCGCCCGTCTGGCGTGACCGTCGTCGGTGACCTCCACGGCGGCGCATCGCGGCGTCAGGTGGATCCGGACCTCGGCCGCCGCGCCGGGTGCGTGCCTGAGTGTGTTGGTCAGGGCCTCCTGGGCCAGCCGGTAGACGGTGAGCTGGGCGGCGGCGGGGATCGCCGCGGGGTCACCGGCCACCTCCAGTCGGGTCGGCAAGCCGGCCGCGCGCATCCTCTCGGCGAGAGGGCCGAGTTCGGCGATGCCGGGCGCCGGATGGAGCGGTTCGCCGGACTCGCTGTGCTCGCCGGCACCGAGGGCGCGTCGCATGTCGGCGAGGGCCTGCCGTCCGGTGTCCGCGATCTGCTCCACGGCGGCGGCCGCCCGGTCCGGCGCGCGGTGCCGTATGTACGCCGCGCTGTCGGCCAGTGCCACCATGACCGACAGGTTGTGGGTGACGATGTCGTGCAGGTCGCGGGTCATCCGGGCGCGTTCCTCGGCGACGGCGAGCCGTGCCCGCTGCTCACGGTCATGCTCCAACGAGGTGACGTACGCCCGCCGGGAGCGCATCCACAGGCCCGTGGTGAGGGCGGCGACGGCCATCGCGGTCAGCGCGGCCGCCGTGAACGGGAACTGGCCGGGCGGCGCCCACCGCGCCGCGGCCAGCAGCACCCCGGCCTCCAGCGTGAGCCCGGCCGCCAGTGTCTGCCGCCAGGTGCAGCGCGCGCCGACCGTGCAGACAGCGACCAGCAGCGCGGCGTCGGCGGGAAGCTGCACGTCGGCGACCCATTGGATCGCGGCCGCCGCAGCGATCGCGCTGAACGCCGTCAGCGGCGCGCGCCGCCGCCACGCCAGGGGCGTCACCAGGGCCACCTGCAGCAGCATCGGACCCGGCTCATCCTGGGCCGGCACCTGGCCCGGCCCGAGCGTGGCAAGAAAGATCACCGCCGCCAGCAGCGCGTCGGCGGGGACGGACGACCATCGCGTGAGTGCTGCGAGGCAGGCCACGGGACGATCGCCTCTCTTCATGCCGCTCACCCTAATTGTCCTGCGGGTTCGCTCCCCATCCTTCTTCAGGATGAAGATCCGGGCATGTCAGCCGGAAGTCGCAGCCGTGGTTCAGCCGTACGCCGCTAGCCCGCGCCGGCGCCCCACTGCCAGCCTCGTGGGACGCATCTCGTAAGGAGCCTCACATGCCCTTCATCACGAACGCCGCAGGCATCGCCGGGCTGACGCTGGCCGCGACCATCGCAAGCGCCGCTCCCGCCGCGCCGGCCCATCACGCGCCGGCCCATCACGCGCTGGCCGCGCACCGTGTCACGATGACCCTGCCCGCGCCGGCCGGGCCGTACCTCGTGGGCACCCTCGCGGTGCGCCTGGTGGACCGGTCGCGCCCCGACCCCCTTGTGAGGTCGAAGCCCTACCGGGAGCTGATGGTCAGCCTGTGGTACCCGGCGAAGGACACCGGCCGGTCCCTGCCTGTCGCCCCCCAGATGGCGCCGCTGGCCGCCGCCGACTGGGACCGCCACTCCGCGCCGCCCATGGGCATCGCGGCGGGCACGGTGGACTGGGCCGCCACCCCCACCCACGCCCGCGTCGGCGCGCCGGTGGACCGCCGGGCTGGGCGTCTGCCGGTCGTGCTCTTCGGCCCCGGGGACGGCGGCCCGCGCACCCTCGGCACCTCCCTGGTGCAGGACCTGGCCTCCCGCGGCTACCTCGTCGTCACCGTGGACCACACCTACGAGGCCGACCAGGTGGAGTTCCCCGGAGGGCGGGTCGTGCGAGCCGTGCCCCTGCCGAAGAAGTTGACTCCGCGCGTCATCGCCAAGCTGCTCGCGCAGCATTCACGGGCCCGCCTCGCGGACATGCGGTTCGTCCTCGACCGGCTCGCCGCGCTGGGACGCGGCCACGGCCTCGGCGAGGAGGCCGGTCGGTTGCCCGCCGGGCTGCGCGGCGCCCCGGACATGTCCCGGGTGGGAGCGCTCGGACAGTCACTCGGCGGGTCGGTGGCCGCGCAGCTCGTTCACGACGACCGCCGCGTGACCGCGGGGGTCAACCTCGACGGCGGCTACGTCGGCCCGGTGGCGAAGACCGGTGTCGCCAAGCCGTTCCTGCAGATCGCAGCCGAGGCGCACACCCGGTCGAGCGAACCGAGCTGGAAGTCCTTCTGGTACGGCTCGACCGGCTGGAAGCGGGAGCTGCGCTTCGCGGGCGCGGCGCACGGCTCGTTCACCGACCTGCAGGTGATGCTGCCGCGGATCGCAGCGGTGCTGCCGAAGGTGCCCGTCGCCGACTTCGTCGGCACGATCGATCCCGGCCGGTCCGTGTCGGCCCAGCGTGCGTACGTCGCGGCCTTCTTCGACCTGCATCTGAGCAAGAAGCCGACCCGGCTCTTCGACGCCCCCGACGCCCGATACGCCGACGTCTCCCTCATCCCCTGACCCGCCCACGCCCCGACGTGAAGGGGTGATCAGCTCTTGAGGAAGGCGAGCAGGTCCTGGTTGAACTTCTCCTTGTCGCCGGGGACCATGGCGATGCCGTGGGAGCCGCCCTCGTAGACCTTGAAGGTGGCGCCGGGGATGATCTTGGCGGATTTACGGCCAGTGGCGTCGATGGGCACGATCTGGTCGTCGTCACCGTGGACGACCAGCGTGGGGATGTCGAACTTCTTCAGATCCTCGGTGAAATCGGTCTCGGCGAACGCCCCCACACAGTCCACGCCCGCCTTGATGCTCTCGTGCATGGCCATGAACCAGAAAGCGTCCTTGTTGCCCTGGGTGACCTTGTTGCCTGGACGGTTGGCGCTGAAGAACCCCTCCGCCGCGTCCTTCCAGAACTGCGAGCGCTCGGCCAGGATGCCGGCGCGGATGCGGTCGAACACCTCCGCCGGTACGCCCTCGGGATTGGCCTCGGTCTGGATCATCAGTGGCGGGATCGCCGACAGCAGCACGGCCTTGCTGACGCGGCCTGTGCCGTGACGGCCGATGTAACGCGCCAGCTCGCCGCCGCCCATCGAATGGGCGACCAGGGAGACGTCCCGCAGATCAAGATGCTCGATCAGGTCATGGAGGTCGTCGGCGAAGGTGTCGAAGTCATAGCCGTCCCACGGCTGGGTGGAGCGGCCATGGCCACGGCGGTCGTGAGCGATTCCGCGGAAGCCGTTGGCGGCGACGCACATCATCTGGTCTTCCCATGCATCGGCGTTCAGCGGCCAACCGTGAATGAACAGCACCGGCCGGCCCCCGCCCCAGTCCTTGTAGAAGATCTCGTTGCCGTCGCGCGTGGTGACGAAGCTCATCGTGCGGACCCCCGTGTCGATGCCCCTGTCGATGGGGGCGTTGATGGCGGTGTTGATGGCGGTGTTGATGGAACCCGGGCGGACGGGGCCGCCGCCCTGCCCTCATGTCCCCATAGGCCGGACGCGCGGCCATCGCGATGGGCATTCGCCCGGCCACTTTTGGTGGCGATACCCCTGACCCTCGACCGATTACACCAACACCGCGTCCTCAGCGCTTTACCGGGCCATGGAGACAACCGGTACGCACACCGCGCCGGTGCCGGCCACGGCATTGAAGGCGCGCGGCAGGTTCCCGCTCCCGAGGCGGCAAGGTCCGCGAGATGAACGTTAGGAAAGCTTCCTAACGTTCTTGACATCGGCTCGTGCGCCTTGCCACGATGCCGGGTAAGCGGCTTGGCGCGGCGTTCCCGGACGTTCCGGAGGACGTGACGCGCTCAGGAAAGATCTGCCCCGGCCGTCCGGGACGTTCCCGCCACAGGGCCTCGGCCCGGGACACGCCCCGTGGTCCTTCAGCATGGTTCCGCCATGGTCGCTCACCCCCCAGGAGACAGCCATGTCCCTGCCCCTCCCCCCACCTCTCTCCCGGCCCCGGCCGCGGCCGGGATTCCGCAGCCGGTACGGCGTGCTCGCCGCGGTCCTGGCCCTGCTCGCCGGCCTGTTCGTGGCCGCCGAGCGCGCGAACGCCGCTGAGACGCTGCTGTCCCAGGGCAAGCCCGCCACCGCGTCGTCGACCGAGTCCTCCTCATACGCGGCTGCGTACGCGGTCGACGGCAACACCACCTCCACCCGGTGGGCCTCGGCCGAAGGCCACGACCCCGAGTGGCTCACCATCGACCTCGGCGCCACGTACGCGATCTCCCGGGTCAAGCTGTACTGGGAGGCCGCCTACGCGGCCGCGTACCAGGTGCAGACCTCCGCCGACGGCGCGAGCTGGACCACGATCCACACGACCAGCCAGGGCGACGGCGGCACCGACGACCGGACCGGCCTGTCCGGAAGCGGCCGCTACGTCCGGGTACTGGGCACCGCGCGCGGCACTTCCTACGGCTACTCGCTGTACGAGGTCCAGGTGTACGGCGAGGCGGGCTCCACCCCGAGCCCGTCGCCCAGCGTCACGCCGACCGCCGGACCGGTGGACTACCAGGCAGAGGACGCCACGCTGTCGCAGGCGGCCGTGGCCACCAACCACACCGGGTACACCGGTACCGGGTTCGTCGACTACGCGGCCGTCACCGGCGGGTACGTCGAGTGGACGGTCAACGCCACCACTGCGGGCAACGCGACGCTGTCCTTGCGGTACGCCAACGGCAAGACCACCGACCGGCCCGTGGACATCGCCGTCAACGGCGTGGTCGTGGCCCGCCCGGCCTTCCCGGCGACGGGCGGCTGGGACACCTGGACGACCGTCGACGTCGTCGCCGCCCTGCCGTCGGGCACGAGCAAGGTCCGGGCCACCGCGGCGAACACCGTCGACGGCCCGAACCTCGACAAGCTGACCGTCACCCCGGGCGGGACCGCCTCCCCCTCGCCGTCCCCCTCGTCCTCGCCGACCCAGGGCGGCGCGTTCACCGTGGTCGCGGCGGGCGACATCGCCGCCCAGTGCACCGCGAGCTCCAGCTCCTGTGCCCACCCCAAGACGGCGGCCCAGGTCCAGGCGATCAACCCGGAGTTCGTCGTCACGATGGGTGACAACCAGTACGACGACGGCACCATCGACGACTTCCGGAAGTACTACGCCACCACCTGGGGCACGTTCAAGGACAAGACCCATCCCTCGGCGGGCAACCACGAGAGCTACGACCCGGCCGGGTTCGAGGCGGGCTACAAGTCCTACTTCGGTGCGATCGCGTTCCCGAACGGCAAGAGCTGGTACAGCTTCGACCGGGGCAACTGGCACTTCATCGCCCTCGACTCCAACATCTTCGACCAGACGGCGCAGATCAACTGGCTCAAGGCCGACCTCGCCGCCACCACCAAGGGCTGCGTCGCCGCGTACTGGCACCACCCGCTGTTCAGCTCCGGAGAGCACGGCAACGACCCGGTCAGCCGGCCCGTCTGGCAGATCCTGTACGACGCCAGGGCCGATCTCGTGCTCAACGGGCACGACCACCACTACGAGCGGTTCGCCCCGCAGAACCCCTCGGGCCAGGCCGACGCGAACGGGCTGGTCGAGCTGCTGGGCGGCATGGGCGGTGCGGACCCGTACACGATCGAGAACGTCCAGCCCAACAGCCAGTTCCGGCTCAGCGGCACGTACGGCGTGGTCAAGCTGGCGTTCACCGACAGCACCTACTCCTGGCAGCTGATCGGCACCGACGGCAAGGTGAAGGACTCCAGCCCGACCTACACCTGCCACTGATGTACGTATCGGCGACCCGGTGGCCCCGGCTGGCGTCGGTGCCCGCCAACGTCCTGGCACTCGGCGCGGTCAGCATGGTGACCGACGTCTCCTCGGAGATGGTCACCGCCGTCCTGCCGATGTACCTGGTGCTGTCCCTCGGACTCAGCCCGCTGGCGTTCGGCGTGATCGACGGGCTGTACTTCGGCGTGACCGCCCTGGTCCGGCTGGCCGGGGCGCACGCGGCCGACCGGTGGCAGCGGCGCAAACTGGTCGCGGTCCTGGGGTACGCGCTGTCGGCGGCGTGCCGGGTCGGCCTGCTCGCCGCCGGAGGGTCGGTCGCCGCCCTGGGAGCGGTTGTGGCGGCCGACCGCGCCGGCAAGGGACTGCGTACCGGCCCGCGCGACGCGCTCATCTCCCTGAGCGCGTCGCCGGGGGCGCTCGGACAGGCGTTCGGTGTCCATCGCGCGATGGACACCGCGGGCGCCTTCCTCGGGCCGCTGGTCGCGTTCGGGCTGCTGGCGGCCACCGGAGGCGCGTATGACGCGGTGTTCGTGACCAGCTTCTGCGTGGCGGTGGCCGGCGTCCTGTTGATGGTCCTGTACGTGCGGGACCGGCGCGAGCCCCTCCTCGCCGGTGACCGGGTCTCCGTGCGGCGGGTGCCGCGCGACACGCCGCTGCTTCAGTTGTGCGCCGTCGCGGCCGCGCTCGGGCTGGTGACGGTCAGCGACGCGTTCGTCTATCTGCTGCTGCAGAAACGCCTGGCGCTCTCGCCCGAGCTGTTCCCGCTGCTCCCGCTCGGCACGGCGGCCGCGTACCTGCTGCTGGCCGTGCCGTTCGGGAGGCTCGCCGACCGGGCGGGCCGGTTCGCGGTGTTCCTCGGCGGCCATGCCGTACTGGTCGTGTTGTACGGATTCCTGGCGCTCCCGTCGGCCGGGGGCTGGCTGCTGGCGGTGGCGCTGGCGGCGCTCGGGGTGTTCTACGCGGCGACCGACGGGGTCCTGATGGCGGCCGCGGGTCCGCTCGTTCCCGCTCATCTGCGGACGAGCGGCCTGGCAATGGTGCAGACCGGTCAGGCCGTCGGGCGGCTGCTGTCGTCGGTCCTGTTCGGTGCACTGTGGACCACCGCGGGAGCCGAACCGGGGCTGGCCGTGATGGGAGTCGGGGTGGCCGTCTGCGCCGTCGCCTCCTGGTCCGTCCTGCGAAGAGTCGAGCCGGGAGCCGAGCCGAGAGTCGTGCCGGGAAACCGGTCGGAAGTCCCGCCGGGAGGAGAGCGTGGTGCGAGGTAGGGGACGGGCGCTGGTCCTGCTCGCGGCCGTCGTCGCGCTGGCCGGGGTCGCGGTCGCGTACGCGGCGGCCGCCACCAGGCGCGACGCCGGACCGGGACGGGCCGTGGACCTGGCCGCGAGCGGCCGGGTGCTGTTCGTACGGGACGGGCGGGTGGCCTCAGCTCCGCTGGGTGACCCGGCCGCGCCCGTGACGGTGAGCGGTCTCACCTGCCAGCGGTTCTACGCGGCGGCGGGCACGGGCGTGTGCGTCGTCGTCCGGCCCGGCCCCGTCCCCAGCACGTACGCGGTGGTCGTGGACCGGACGATGAAGGAGGTGACGCGGGTCCAGTCCGCCGGGATCCCGAACCGGGCCCGGGTGTCGGCCAGCGGGCGCATGGTCTCGTGGACCGTCTTCGTCACCGGAGACTCCTACAACCGGGGCGGGTTCTCCACCTGGACCGGCATCCTGGACACCCGGACCGGCTACGCCGTACCGAACATGGAGAACATCCAGCTCTACATCGACGGGAAGCGGTATCGCTCCGCCGACGTGAACTACTGGGGCGTCACCTTCGCCGCCGACGACAACCGCTTCTACGCGACCGTCTCGACGCGCGGCAGGACGTACCTGGTCGAGGGCGACTACGGCAGATGGGAGGCGCGGGCGCTGCGGGAGAACGCCGAGTGCCCGTCGTTGTCCCCGGACGGGACCCGCCTGGTGTTCAAGAAGCGGGTCGCGCCCGAGGCGTCCGCCCGGCCGTGGCGGCTGTACGCGTTGGACCTGGCGACCATGAGGGAGACGCCGCTCGCCGAGCGGGAGAGCGTCGACGACCAGGCCGCCTGGCTGGACGAGCGCACCGTCATGTACGGCAAGGGGGGCGACGTGTGGTCGGTACCCGCCGACGGCGGCGGCGCCCCGCGGCTGCTGCTGCGGGACGCCGCGTCCCCTGCCCTGGGAGGACCGGGTCATACGGGGGCGGCCGCCTCCATGAGCGCGAGGTAGCCGTCTTCCAGGGTCGGCTCGGCGGGCTCGGCCATCGGGTCGGGCGGCACGGAGGCGACGATCCGGTAGCGCATCCCGGAGCCGTGCGGGAGCGCGGCCACGACCCGGCCGGTGGACGGCGCGGCGCCGGAGGTCGTCACCGTCCACACCTGCCGGTCCGCGCGCGACACCAGCTCTCCGACGTCGCCCTGGAACACCAGGCGGCCTTTGGCCAGCACGGCGAGGTGCCGGCAGGTCTGCGCCACGTCCTCCACGATGTGCGTGCTGAGCAGGACGGTGCGCTCCCCGGCGAGATGGGAGAGCAGCGTGCGGAAGCGGATCCGTTCCTCGGGGTCCAGGCCGGTGGTCGGCTCGTCCACGATGAGGAGGCGGGGGTCGTTGAGCAGCGCCTGGGCGATGCCGACACGGCGCAGCATGCCGCCGGAGTAGCCCTTGAGCTTGCGGTCGGCGTGCTCGCCGAGCGCGACCACCTCCAGCAGCTCGCCGATCCGGCGTCGGCGGGCGGACCGCTCGTCGATGCCCTTGAGCAGGGCGATGTAGTCGAGGAACTGCCGCGCGGTCAGGTCCGGATAGACGCCGAGGTCCTGCGGCAGGTAGCCGAGCGTGCGCTTCACGGCGAGCCTGTCCTCCGGGTCGGTGACGTCGTGGCCGCCGATCCTGACCGTCCCGGAGGTGGGCCGCAGCAGCCCGGCGAGGATCCGCATGAGCGTGGTCTTGCCCGCCCCGTTCGAGCCGAGCAGGCCGTACATGCCGGTGGGCACGTCGAGGTCGATCCCCTTGAGGGCGGGCACGCCGCCCTTGTACGTCTTGGTCAGCTGGGAGATCTGGATGCGCATGTCAGGACTCCGATCGGGCGGCGTGGAGGCGGGCGAGCAGGAGGATCGCGGTGGCGAGCGCGACCATGACGCCCATCCAGAGGACGGCGACGGCGGGGGTGGCCGCGGGCCGCAGGAAGTTCAGCGCCGCGTCAGGCCACCCGTAGGCGACGCCATCCGGTCTCGCCCGGTCGAAGAGGCCGTACGCCGCGTAGTCACCGGTCGCCGCGAAGATCGTGTGGGACAGGGTGGGCATCATGTCGGCCGGGATGAGGTTGCCCCAGAACCAGTAGCCGACGAACAGCACCCGGAACGGCAGCGGCGGCATCAGGAGAGGTCCTGCCAGGGCGAGCGCGCCCAGAAAGATCAGTCCCGGGAGGATGACCGTCGCGAAGACGGCCAGCGACCAGGCCAGGGTCTCGACCTTGCCCTCGGTGAACGTGTAGACCACGGCCCGCCCGAAGAAGACCAGCGCGATCGGCGCGGCCGTGGCCGCGCACACGCCCAGGTACTTGCCGATCAGACGGCCGCCGGGGTTGGAGGGAGAGGCGTCCAGGATCGACGCGACGCCGAGCCTGCGGTCCCGGATGAGCCGGTCGGCGAGCAGGCATCCGTAGACGATCGCCAGCAGCGACATGGTCACCTTCGCCGACGCGAGCATGGCCAGTTTCGGGTCGTGTCCGCCTCCCGAACCGAGGTCGAGTGTCCGGTAAGAGGGCCACATCGTGGCGACGATCGCCGCGAAGGCCAGGCCGTACACGATCCACATGACGGGCCGGCGGATCTGCATGAGGAACTCGTAGCGCAGGGTGGCGATCATTCCTTCTCACCTCCGAGGACGCGCTCGGCGTGGCCGAGCAGGAGCCAGGCCGCCGCGACGAGCGGGATGGCGGTGCACAGCAGGACGATCCGGTTGGCCGTCCAGTCGTCGGGCACCGTGCCGCGCGTGGTGGCGAACAGGTAGAGGAGCCGGGACGGGAGGCTCGCCTGCAGGGGGCCGGCGAACACCTGCTCGGCGACCCAGACGAACGCCACCGTGGTGGTGGCCGCGACGGTGCCGCCGAACGCGGCCGAGGCGAGCAGGCCCAGAGCGGCCAGCCACAGCGCGGGAGCGAGCCAGGTGAGCTGGACCGCCAGGCCGCGCGGGGCGCCGGGAACGAGCTCCCACCAGCCGCCCACCGCGAGTAGAGCCGAGCCCGCCAGAGCGCACAGGCCGGTCCAGCCCACTGTCACGGCCAGGCGGCGCAGCAGGGTCGAGCGGTATCCCACCGGCATGGTGAGCTGGAGCTCCACCGCGTGGTCCCGGCCGAGCGACGAGGCCGCGGCCATGCCGGTCATGAGCGGGATCGCCATCTCCAGGGAGGCGAGCAGCATGAAGGCGGTGTTGGACTCGCGCGAGCCCAGCCGCGCGCCGAATATGGCGAGGACCGCCATGAGCAGCACAAGAGCCGGGGGCCCGACCAAGGTGGCGGGCCCAGCCCTGCGCAACTCGTGCGTCCAGAGTTCGAGAGGTTTCATGATCGGTGAGTTGCGCCGCCGAAGCGGATCGGTTCAATCCTGCCCGCCATGATCACAGCGGCGAGGGCGAGGACGAGCGCCAAGACGAGGGTCACTGTGCTGTTCGTCCAGAAATGGCGGATGCCGTTCAGAACCGGCAGCTCGATGAAGGACAGCGCGTAGGCCGTCCAGACCGCGAGCGCGACCCCGATCGCGCCCTCGGCGTGCCAGCACACCGCGAGCAGCAGGCCCAGCGCCGCGAGCAGCGCCATCGGGCCCAGCCACGCCGTGACGAGCGACGTCATCCCGGCGGGAGCCGAGCCGTGGGCGAGTGCCCCGGCCGAGGAGAGCAATGCCAGCGCCAGGTCGTAGCCGAACGCGAGCGTCACCCGCGCCAGCATGATGACGCGGGGCGAGGTCGGGGTGGTCGCCACCACCTCTGCGGCGGTGCCCCGGCCGCCCCGGCTCGCGTCGTACGAACCGGCGACGCCGACCCCGGCGATCAACGGGGCGGCGAGGGACAGCACAAGCTGGGCGCTGTCGCCCCTGAGCAGGGCGAATCCCACACTGACCGCCATGACGAGCGCCGAGGCCAGCCAGATCGACCGATGCATGATGCGGGCTTCCATCGCCAGCAACGTCCAGGCGCGGACGACCGGCCGCCGCACAGGCCGCCACGCGCGCGGTCGCGGAGACCGCCGTACGTGCCGGGTGAGCGGGTTCTCCGGCCATGCCTCGCGTGCTTCTCCGTCAGCCGGCCGAGCCGACCAGCCGTCGCCCGGTCCGGCCTCCCCCCGCGTCGCTTCTGACCGCGCGCCGTCTGAACGTGCCTCGTCCGGTGCCGCCTCCCATGACGCGCGTGTCCCGCCGAGTGCGGATGCCAGCAGGACGCTCCGTACGATCTCCGGTCCGGGGGGCTCCGGAATGCCGTGCCGGATCCCCCGCAGTTCAGGCGGTGCCGCCGGAAGGAATTCGGAATCCGGTGCGTGCGGTGGGCCGGAAATCGGCTCGGGTATCGGTTCGGGCCGTGCCGGTTCGGGCCGTGCCGGTTCGGGCCGCGGCGGTTCGGCGGACTCAGTCCACTCGTGCATCGATGCACCCCCTCAGGGTCGCGCGGGCGTGGTGCAGGCGGCTCTTCACCGTGCCTACGGGGATCGCGAGGATGTCGGCGATCTCCTGATGGCCCAGGTCGTTGAGGTAGGCGAGGACGACCACCTCCCTCTGGGCCAGCGGGAGGCGCGCCAGCGTCTGCTGGACCCGGTCGCCGCCCACCGCCAGTTCCTCGGGCCCCGGCACCGGGTCGGCGCCGTCGGCCGGATCCGCGGGCAGCGGCGGCGGGAGGCCGCGCAGCCGGTTGTGCGCCTGCCTGCGGGCCACCCCGAACAACCACGTGCTGACGCTGGAGCGGCTCCGATAGGTGCCCGCCGACCGCCACACCGCGAGCAGGGTGTCCTGCAGGATCTCCTCCGCCGTGCCCCGGTCCCCCGCGAGCCGGAAGAGGAAGGCGAACAGCGGCCGCGAATAGCGCTCGTACAGCTCGCTCAGCGCGGCCGCGTCACCGTCGGCCACCCTGGCCAGGACGGTCGCGTCCTCCACCGGGGCACGCGACCGGCGCGCGGTCCCGGCGAACCAGCGCAGCGCCATGCCCTCTGCTCCTTCGTTCATGACGTGTGCGTAGCGTCCCGCCCGCCGTACGGTTCAACGATCGTTCCCGCCTCAGTACGGCGAGCGCGTACGGCGAGCGGGGACGGCGCGGGTACGCCGGGGTTCTCGCGGCGGCGAAGCGCGCCGAAAAAATGGTTGCGGAAATGTCGGGGGTCTTCATTAGTGTCTTGGCACGTGGCTGAGCAACCATTGATCTTCGCGCGTGACCTGGTCAAGCGCTTCGGCGATTTCACCGCCGTCAAGGGCATCGACGTGGAGGTCGCACCAGGCGAGGCGTTCGGCTTCCTCGGGCCCAACGGGGCCGGCAAGTCCTCCACCATGAGGATGATCAGCTGTGTCTCCGCGCCCACGTCCGGAGAGCTGCGCATCCTGGGGATGGACCCGGTGCGCGACGGCACCAAGATCCGGGCCAGGCTGGGCGTCTGCCCCCAGCTGGACAACCTCGATCCCGACCTGTCGGTCCGGGAGAACCTCACGACCTACGCCCGCTACTTCGGGCTGTCCCGCGCCGAGGGGCGGCGGCGGGCCGACGAGCTGCTGGAGTTCGTGCAGCTGTCGGACCGGGCGGGCAGCATGGTCGAGCCGCTGTCCGGTGGCATGAAGCGCCGGCTCACGATCGCCAGAGCGATGATCAACGAGCCCGACATCGTGCTGCTCGACGAGCCGACCACCGGCCTCGACCCGCAGGCGAGGCATCTGCTGTGGGAGCGACTGTTCCGGCTCAAGCAGCGCGGCACCACCCTCGTGCTGACCACGCACTACATGGACGAGGCCGAGCAGTTGTGCGACCGGCTCGTGGTCATGGACGGCGGCAAGATCGTGGCGGAGGGTTCGCCCCGGTCGCTGATCGAGACGTACTCCACGGCCGAGGTGGTCGAGCTGCGCTTCCCCGACGGCCTCGACTCCAATGCCGACTACGCGGCCAAGCTCGACGGCATCGGCGAGCGGGTGGACCCGCTGCCCGACCGGGTGCTGCTCTACGCCGACGACGGAGACGCGGCGGTGGCCGCGGTGCACGGGCGCGGTCTGGTCCCCTCCAGCGTGCTGGTACGCCGCGCCACCCTGGAGGACGTGTTCCTGCACCTCACCGGCCGGACGCTGGTGGACTGACATGGCCATGGGAACCGTCCACCCCAGCATCGCCGTCCTGGAACGGCACCTGACGCTGTACCGCCGGCTGTGGCGCGCGTCGGTGTTCTCCTCGTTCGTCCTGCCGGTGCTGTTCGTGATCAGCATGGGCATGGGCGTCGGCGGTTATATCGGCTCCGTGCAGGGCGTCGACTACCTGTCCTGGATCGTGCCCGGAGTGGTCGCCTCCACCGCGTTCCAGATGGCGGTCGGCGAGTCGACGTACTCGGTGCTCGGCGACTTCAAGTGGGTCCGCGCCTACCACGCGATGCGGGCGACCCCCGTGCGACCGGACGACATCGTCACCGGTCACCTGCTCTACCTGCTGTTCCGCGTGACGACCGCCGTCCTGGCGTTCCTGCTGGTCGTGCTGTTCTTCGACGCGCTCCACTCGCCGTGGGCCGTGACGATCCCGCTCGTCTGCGCGCTGCTGACGGTGGCGACCGCGGCGCCGGTCATGGCGTTCGCGGCGAGCATCGAGCACGACAGCCACTTCGCGCTGCTGTTCCGCTTCGTGATGATCCCCGCGGCGCTGTTCTCGGGGGTCTTCTTCCCCATCGAGCAGCTCCCGGCGCTGGCGCGGCCGGTGGCGTACGTCTCGCCGCTGTGGCACGCCGTCGAGCTGTGCCGTTCGGCCACGCTCGGGATCGCGCCGCCCTGGCCGATCGCCGCCCATGTGGGCTGCCTGCTGCTGTGGGCGCTCGCCGGGACGGCCATGGCCGCGTACAGGTTCCGCCGGAGGCTGGAGGACTGATGATGACCACCCTGGTGGCCAGGCGGGTGGCCCGGGTCTCCCCCGCCCGCGTCGGCGCCGTGATCGGGCGCAACGTGGGGGCGTTGCGCTCCGGCCCTGCCTACTGGATCGTGCTTGTCTCCGGGTTCTTCGAGCCACTGCTCTACCTGCTGTCCATCGGCGTCGGGGTCGGGGCGCTGGTCGGGGACCTGACGGTCGCCGGCCGGACCATGTCCTACGCCGCGTTCGTCGCTCCGGCCATGCTGGCGGTGTCGGCGATGTCGGGGGCGCTGTCGGAGACCACGTTCAACGTGTTCTTCAAGCTCAAATACATGAAGACGTACGAGGCCGTGCTGGCCACGCCGGTACGGCCGGTGGAGATCGCGTTCGGCGAGCTGGTGTGGGCGACCGTCCGCGGCTCCCTCTACACCGGGATCTTCCTCGGCATCATGGTGGCGCTCGGCCTGGCGACGGTGGGGGGCGCGCTGGCCGCCTTCCCCGCGACCGTCCTGGTGAGCCTGGCCTTCGGCGCGGTGGGCCTGGCGATCAGCACGTTGATGCGCGGCTGGCAGGACTTCGACCTGATGACCACCGGCCAGTTCGCGCTGTTCCTGTTCTCCGGGACGTTCTCCCCGGTGCAGAACTATCCGGTCTGGATGGAGGTCCTGATCCAGGTCACCCCGCTCTACCACGCGGTCGAGCTGGTGCGCGGCCTGTGCCTGAGCACGTACGAGCCGGGACTGGCCGGCCACGCCGCCTATCTGATCGCGATGGTGGCGGGCGGGCTGTGGTTCGCGGCGCGCCGCATGGAGAAGTTGCTCTGCCGCTGAGGCCTCCGAGGTCCGTAACTGTCGGTAGCGTCCCGTAACGTTGCGCCCGTTGTCGCCGGCATTGAAGGGATGGCCACCGTGAACGAGATTCCCGAGCGCAAGCTGGAGCTCATCCGCAAGCTCCTCGCCGTGGCCGAGCATCCGGCCACCGGTGAGGCCGAGGCGGCCGTCTTTCTGGAAAAGGCGTGCGCGCTCATGGCGGCGTACGGCATCGAGCAGGCCGTGCTCGCCGACACGGGCCAGGTGCGTGACGAGGTCGACCGTCTGGTCATCGAGATCGGCAATCCCTACCAGCCGGACCGCCGGGCCCTGCTCGGGGGCGTGGCCACGGCGCTGCGCTGCCGGACGATCTACCGCAAGATCGGCTCGGTGTCGGAGGTGCAGGTCGTCGGCTACCGCTCCGATCTCGACCTGGTGGAGATGCTGTTCACCTCGCTCTGCCTGCAGATGGCGTCCGGTGTCCTGCGGGTCTCCGTCCCGCCCGGCCACACCACGATCAGCTACCGGAAGAGCTGGATGGCCGGATACGTCAACCGCGTCTGCGAGCGGTTGCGGGCCGCCGAGGCCGCTGCGGCCAGGGACGCCGCCCGGGATACCCCGCCCCGCGCCGGGCGCTCGACGGAGCTGGTGTTGCGTGACCGCGCCGCCCAGGTCGGCCGGGTCTACGAGCAGATGTTCCCGAACGTGCGCCGGGCCGGGCGGCGGGCGTTGAGTGACTGGTCGGGCTGGGACGGCGGCCGGGCCGCCGGGGATCGGGCCGACCTCGGCGGGTCGCGCCTCGGTGCCCCGGCGCGGGCACCGATCGGCCGGTGACCGCGCCACGGGGCTGATCCCTTTGCGCGGGGCCGCATCCGGAGGCGGCGTTCAGGGCGGTGGTCAGGCGGGCAGTGGCCGGTCCGGTTCCAGGTCGAGGGGGAAGTCGCTGACCGCGACGACCGCCCCGACCGGGACCGGTCCGTAGATGTGCGGGAACGTCTCCTCCGAGCCGTCCGGGACCTCGAACCGCACCGGGCAGCCGAGCAGGTCCTCGTCGATGGTGAGCAGCACCAGCGGTTCGGTGACGTGACGGTAGTAGCGCCCGGCCACGCCGCGCGCCTGGCCGGGATCGGTGGAGGCGTGGATGAATCCCTCCTCCTCAAGTGTCCGGCCGAGCGTGGAGACGCGGTACTCGCCCCGCTCCATCGCCTCGGCCCAGTCGGCCGCCAGCGCCAGATGCACGATCATGCGCCGACCCTACCGGGCGGTGCCCGGCGGCCGACTCGGCCCTCACCGCCGCCACAACGGCCCGAAGACCCACGGTGAAATGATCAACGTTGTCAGCCGGATGCCCCCATGCCGACGGCATGATTACAATATTACAATGATCTTCTTTTCTGGTATCGCGACCTCGGAGGCGATGTTCGCATGATCGTCGAGTACATCCGCTACCGGATCGACCGAGCAGCACACCGAGGAGTTCGAAGCCGCCTACCAACGTGCCGCGGTGCCCTTGACAGCCGCACCGCAGTGCGTGGACTACGAGCTGTCCCGCTGCGTCGAAGAGCCCGAATGGTACGTCCTGCGCATCACGTGGACCTCCGCCGAGGACCACCTCCAGGGTTTCCGCGGCGGTGAGCACTTCGCGGCATTCTTCGCCGAGATCAAACCGTACGTCCAGCAGATCGAGGAGATGCGGCACTACGAGAGCACCGCCGTGCGCGGCACCGGCTCCTCGATCCCCAGCCTGTACGAATGGGCGGGCGGCACCGAGGCGTTCGAGCGGCTCACCGAGACGTTCTACGCCCAGGTCCTCAAGGACGACGTGATCGGCCCTCTCTTCGCCCACATGGACCCGGGCCACCCCAGGTACGTCGCGATGTGGCTGGCCGAGGTCTTCGGCGGCCCGTCCCGCTACACCGACGAACGGGGCGGCTACCACCACATGCTCGTCCGCCACCTCGGCAAGGCCATCACCGAACCCCAGCGCCGCCGCTGGGTCGACCTTCTCATGAGCGCCGCCGACGAGGTCGGCCTGCCCGCCGACCCCGAGTTCCGCGCCGCCTTCGCGGGCTACGTCGAGTGGGGCACCCGCCTCGCCTTCGCCAACTCCCAGCCCGGCGCCCGCCCCCCGCAGCAGGCCCCCGTCCCGCGCTGGGGCTGGGGCGTCGCCCCGCCGTTCAGCGGGACGGGGACACCAGACAAGTCATGATGCGTCGGTGGCCGCCTGCGCGGACGCGGTCGTGGGCGGCATCGGCGCGGGGTCCCTACTTGCTGTGCACGATTTGGAGCAGGTTGCCGCAGGTGTCGTCCAGGACGGCTGTGGTGACCTGGCCCATCTCCAGCGGCTCTTGCGTGAATCGGACCCCGAGCTCGCGCAGCCGGTCGAACTCGGCGGCCACGTCCTCCACGGCGAAGGAGGCGGCCGGGATGCCGTCATTGACCAGCGCGTCCTTGTACGGCTTCACGGCGGGGTGGCCGTCGGGCTCGAGAAGCAGTTCGGTCCCGTCGAGGTCGTCCGGCGAGACCACGGTGAGCCACCGGGCCGCGCCCAGCGGGAGATCGGTCTTCTTCACGAAGCCGAGCACGTCGGTATAGAAGCGCAGCGCCTTGTCGAGGTCATCGACGAAGACGCAGGTTATGTAGATCTTCATGGTGCCTCCGGGGTGTCGGGCTTGAGCCATCGGGTGACGATGCGCTCAAGGGGTTCGGTGTTCAGATCGTGGAACTTGTAGCGACCCTGGCGCCGCGAATGGATCAGACCTGCGGATTCCAGTACCGCCAAATGCTGACTGATCGCCTGGCGGGACAGTCCGAGACCGTGCTTGGTCACCAGCCGTGTGCAAATCTCGAACAGGGTCTGGCCGTCCCGTTCCACCAGCTCATCGAGGATGCGCCGGCGGGTGGGGTCGGCCAGGGCCTTGAAGACATCCTCCGCCATAGCCGTCACTATAGGCAAGTCGCTACTTGCCTATCAAGGGTGAGTTCGCTGCGCCGCCAGCCCCGCCTTCTCGTCCCCATGCTGGGCCTGTGCCGGGGACGGGGCCGCACGACGCCATACCCGCCCGATCTTCGGCCAGTACGACGGTTGCCCCGATCATGGGCGGGACGCCGTTCGCCGACGGGGGCGGCGACGGCACCGAGATTGTCGGCCCCCTTTGCTACGTTGCCGCCATGGCGGAATTCGTACTGGTCGCAGGGGCGTGGCTCGGATCGTGGGCGTGGGATGAGGTGGTGCCGGAGTTGCGTGCGGCGGGCCACGGCACCCACCCGTTGACGCTGTCCGGCCTCGCGGACAAGCAGGGCGTGCCGGCTGGGCAGCAGACCCACGTGCAGGACATCGTCGACGAGGTCGAGCGCCACGATCTGCGCGACGTCATCCTGGTCGGGCACAGCTATTCGGGCATTCCGGTCGGCCAGGCCGCCGAGCGGATCGGCGACCGGCTGGCCCGCGTGGTCTTCGTCGACTCCAACGTTCCGGCCGACGGTGAGTCGTTCGTGTCCAGTTGGCCGGACGGCCGGGCGATGGTGGAGGCCGCGATCGCCGAGAACGCGGGCTTCTGGCCGCCGCTGACCGCCGACGACTGCGACGGCCAGGGTCTCACCGACGAGCAGATCGCGCGGTTCGTGGGCGGCTCGACGCCGCACCCGGGCGCCACGCTGACCGAGCCGGCCGTGCTGGCACGCCCGCTCGGCGAGCTTCCGGCGACGTACATCAAATGCCTGCTCGACGGCGACAAGGTGGGCGACGACGTGGCCGCACTGCTGGCCGGCGAGCGCTGGCGGCTGGTCGAGATGGACACCGGCCACTGGCCGATGTTCTCCCGGCCGCTCGCGCTGGCGCGGATCCTGCTCGACGCGGCCGCGGCGTGAACTTCGGCTAGGCTAGCCGCCGTCTCCTCATGCCCATGTGCTCCATCATGGACGCCCTTCCAGGGACGAGCCTCTGATCTCGGATGTCCGTTAAACCGGATCAAGCCCAGAGCTGGACTGGTTGCGGTGCGCGATCGACTCCGTCAGTGTGCGGGCGGGACCTTCGAATGCGGTGGCGAGCCGGTAACGAGTTCTGGGCGGTCGTCAGGAGTTCTCGTTGAACAGCGCGTACAGCCGGGGAAGTCGCCGTCTGGTCTCCTCTTTGTCGCGGAAGTCCCAACCATCTCCCCGTGGTTCGCCCCACAGTTCGTTGTACTGGTCGAGAGCATCTTCCGCGTCCACGTCGTCGGCTCCTGTGATCGCTTCATAGGCGTTGTACGGAACCATGACCAGATCTTCCCACTCTGGTATGTCCGGTATGACAGTCCCCGACTTGGCAGCGAGTTCCTGCACCTCGGCGAGATCTGCAAGGCTGTCCGGATCATCGACAACTCGCTCATACACGTCCCGGCCGAGTCCGATGAGCCACTCCCGGAAGTAGTCGAAGGAAGCGTCCGAATAGAAGCCATTGGCCATCACGCTCGTCGCGCCCCACAGCGACCAGGTGAAGGTGCGCAGGTCCAGTTGATGCTTGAACATGCTGAAGTCCAAGACGTCGTCGACGGAACCCTCCGCGAGTCGCTCCTCCAGCCACACGGTTCGTGCTTGGAGGTCACTCGTCACCGCCCGAGATCGCTCGATCAGGTCCCAGAACTCATTGATCTCCATACTCTATGAGTATGCCAAGGCTCCGAGGGTCGTCGGGCCTCAAATGACCGGCTTGAAGCCGATTTCCAGTGACCCTCAAGTGACTCTCAAGTCATATTCGGCATTCTCCGGCCTCAGGGAACATTGGAGCAGCCAATAGCGGTAATGGTGGGCTGTATGTCATGTCATCGTGGTGACAACAAATCTGTCGTCACCACGATGACATTCGGGAAGGCGCGTGCCGTGAACCCTTTCATCCTTGAGTGGTCCGGTGGTTCTGAAGGACGGTGATGGCCTTGCACAGGTGTCCGGCCTTGCCAGGGCTGCAGCGGAGCTTGTGCAGGTTGCGCTAGCTCTTGAGCTGGGCGTTTGCGCGTTGAGCGGGGCTGCGCAGGCGGGCGTGTGACCGGTTGGCACGCTTCTGGGCCTCGGGCTTGTTCCTGCCTTTGTACGGGGTGATGACCGGGCCCTCGGTTCCCTGGTAGCCCTTGTCGGCGGCGTGAGGATCCCGGCCCGCTCCGACTCACGCGGGATGCCCTCGTGCTCCGTTCCTCATTGGAGGTTGCGAACGCGCTGCGGGGAAGCCGGGATCGTCGGCCTTAGCCAGGACCGGGGTGGATCTGTGCTTCCAGTGATAGGGCTCAAAGCGATCATGGAGCAAAGAGGATTGACCCAGACTGATCTCGCCCATGAACTGGGCGTTTCCCAGGCATGGGTCTCCGAGGTGTCCCGGGGGCAGAAGGAAACCGGCATGGCCAAGGCCGTCAACCTACTGGCACGCGTAGGATGGGAAATACGCATATCGCCCAAATTGGGGGAGTCCGTGGAATGTAGTGAATTTCTGTCAGCCGCCGTTTCCGTTATCTTCGTTCCCTCTAACAGTGTGAATCCCTATCAGGGCGCCAACTATGTGAACACGTTGGCCACATCACTTGCTCGCAGCCGGTATGAGCTTGGCGGAATTCCGCTCATGTCGCGTGCGTCAAGCCATATGCAGCACGTCGATCGGGTATTGAAAAACGTCAGCGAGCGGTCCCTGCAAAAAGCGGGTTCCGAGCTTATGTACCAGGTCACTCTCGTTCTGTATGACGCCGGGAAGCTAGCCTCGATCTTTCACGTCTATCCGGTGGCTGGCTGAGCGGTTCGGCTGGAGTTTGAAATCGGGGCCGT
>NZ_JADDIL010000099.1:0-27035 GCF_020826795.1 Microtetraspora sp. AC03309
ACCGGCCATTGAGGACCCGTCGATAGCCGCCTAAAAGATCTTGATCCACAGGTCTTGACGATTGCTCGGAAGAGGTTCAGACCAACCGAAGGAAGTACCACTGATTGCCGTTCCAGGGGGCTTCGAGGTTGAAGCAGGACCTGGTGATGTGGTTGTAGTCGTAGGACCTGGCGGCTTGACAGACCCATGCGGCGCTGTAAGGGCCGACCCACTGCCAGGTACCGTCCGACGGCAGATCCTCGCTGGCTTGGGCAGGGCCGCTGGCCATGGTGACGGCAATGAGAGTTCCTGCGAGCAGTGCCGTGACGCGCTTGAGCATCTTCTGGCTCCTCAGTGTGACCTGATCGCTTGATGACGTGATTTTGGGATGGCTACCTGTCGTGGACGGCGTGGAGCGGATCGCAATGCGAGCCGGTACTCGAAGCCGATGATCGAGTTGGTGGCAGCCGGCCGCGCCACCGGCCGACGGCGGCTTTCATTGCCGACAGATCACGGTTGACGGCGCCGGCGTCGACCAGCCGGGCCCGCTGCTCGAAGGCCCGGGCGAACTCGTCGGCAGCCGCCGGGGCGTCGAGCGCGGCCCCACGTGGTAGACCTTGTCGTACCAGATCTTGATGATCTTGCTGTCCTTGAAGCTGTGGCACATTTCGGGGAGGGATCCGGGTACGCTGCCCTGCCCGTCAGCAGGGCGGTACCCAGGGTCAGATCCACTCCGTGCACGCGTACCTGACCCAGCTGCTCGCTGCGACACGGCCCTTGGCGGGCACGTCCACGCAGACCATGACCTGGGCGTCGGGCGCGTAGAACATGGTCGTGCGCAGGCGGACGCCTGGGATCTCGTTGGCATAGACCTCCCGTGGAGCCCTTCCGGAGCCGATCGTCGGCCGGTCGCCGACCTCCTCGCGGTAGATCCACACCCTGTAGAGCCCGGCGACGGTGGGGTCGAAAGCGCCCCAGTTGGTGGAGCAGTCGGGTCCCCAGAACACCCGCAGGACCCCGCGGTCGGTGGTGACCTTGGCGCCCTCCTTCTTCGGCACGTAGGAGCCGGCGTTGCAGGCGGTGGTGGAGGCGAGCTTCTCGTCGCACTCGTAGCCCTGGCAACGGGGCCCGGCGGCGGAGGCGGAGGCGGGGGCGGGCAGGGTCGCGGTCAGCCCGGCTACGGTGAGCAGGACGGCCGCCGCCTGAGCGATGGTTCGTTTCATACCGATGAGTGTCCGCAGCGGGCCCCATGCCCGACAGTCGGGAAAACGCGGGACAGTTCCGGTGCTCAAAGGGGGACGCGGAGCTCCACAAGTGTGCCTTCCCCGGGCGCCGACTCCATCGAGACGCTCCCGCCGATCTCGGCGACGCGCCCCTCGATGGACTCACGCAGTCCCACTCCCCGGCCACGCGAGGTGAACCCCACGCCGTGGTCGAGCACTCCGACGACGACGAGGCCGCCCTCCACCCGCGCCCGGACCACGGCCTGCCCGGTGCCCGCGTGCTTGCGCACGTTGGTCAGGGCCTCGCGCACCGCCCCGGACAGCGCCTCGACGGTGGCCACGGGCAGCACGGCGCCGGCGGCGCGCAGTCCCGCCGCGTTGAGATCGACCGTCAGCCCGGCGCGGATGGCCTGCTCGACGACCTCCTCCAGGGCGGCGGTCAGGTTGCCGCCGGAGCTGTCGTGGTCGCCGCGCACGTAGCCGCGCAGCCAGCGGGCTTCGGCGGCGACGTGGGTGCGAACCTTCTCGTCGACGAGCCATCCGTCGCGCACCAGCGCCTCCATCGTCTGGAGCACCCGGTCGTGCAGGATGCGCCCGTTGCGGGTGCGTTCCTGCTCGGCGGCCAGCCTGGCGACCTGCTCTCGGGTCTCGTCCAGCTCTGTGGCGTTGCGGCGCAGCAGGGCGGCGACGAACCAGGCGATGGCGGCGTCGACCCAGAAGCCGATGGTGTGCGGCACCGCGCCCAGCCAGAAGAAGCCGCTCCAGGCCTGCATGTACAGGTAGGCGGCCACCAGCGGGACGGTGGACGCCAGGGCCGCGCGCAGGGTGCGGAAGGCCATGCCGATGCCGATGGAGACCAGCAGCATGTAGGGCAGCATGAAATCGGGTCCGGAGTCCTTGATCGCGGTGCCCGCCATCACGGTCATCGCCATCGCGGTCGCCGCGGTCAGCACGGAGTCGGTAGTGATCAGCCAGGCGGGCGGCACCCTCCTGCGCCGCCAGGTGAGGCCCACGACGAGCGCGCTCTCCAGACCCAGGATGGCCAGCGCGGGAGCGAACCCGGGCACCTGCCTGCGCAGCCCGCTGTCACCCACGAAGTTGAGCGCGATGACCTCGGCGAAGGCGGCGACGCGGAAGAGGATCGCCGTCCAGGCCAACGCGCTCTCGGTGCGCCGCCGCGCATCCCCGGGACCGCTCATCTCCCCCGCTCGATCCGGCGCAGCGCCGCGGCGATCAGCTGGGCCTTGTTGTCCACCTGCAGCTTGCGCCGGATGCGCTCGATGTGGGTATCGACGGTCGACTTCTTGATGCCCATGCGCCGGGCGATCTGGTCGTAGGTGAAGCCCTGCGCGATGTAGGCGAGCGTCTCCTCCTCGCGTGGCGCCAGCCGTACGGCGGGCTCGGGGTCCGGCGCCGGAGCGGCCAGCTGCGCGTGCAGGATGTCGGCGAGCCCCGCCGACAGGTAGAAGCCCCGGGCGGCGACGGTGCGCAGCGCGGTGGTCATCAGCTCGGCCGGGTCGCTCTTGGTCACGTACCCCCGAGCGCCCGCCCGGATGGCGTGCACCAGGTCGTCCGGCTTGGCGGAGGCGGACATCACCAGCACGTTGTACAGCGGCGACAGCTCGGCGATGGCGGTCAGGCAAGGCTCGTCGACGCCGAGGTAGAGGTCCAGGATGAGCACGTCCAGGTCGGTCCGGCCGTCCAGGACGCCAAGGTCGCGGCCGCTGAGCACCACCTCGAACTCGCCGGTGCTGTGCAGGAGGTGCTCCAGGCCGTGGCGGATGAGATCGTGATCGTCAACGACCGCGATCTTGATCATGTCCCACTCCCGCATGAGCCAGCCTGACCCGCAAGATGATCTCATGCCAAGTCCCTTTTTAGGGGGACAGATCCACTACACGGGTGTGCGGGCGCGCTCGCCGCCCCGCTCAGGCGCTGGATCAACACCTTCCTGCTTGCGGATCTCCCAGACTGTGGACGGAGCCACCCTGATGCCGAACGTGGCCGGCACCGCGAGGTGTTCGGTGATCGCCTGACGGGTGAAGGGCAGTTCCGCGGCGAGACTGGTGGGGGTGGCTTGGCCGCCAGCGAGCGCGAGATCGAGCAGGCGACTCCGCAAGCCGGGTGTGGTCGGCCTCTGCGGTGAGCGTGAACTCGACGTGAAGCGAGTTACCCTCGCCCCCACTGGTTGCATGTTGTGCGCCGGAAGTGGGGCTCGCTGGGCCAATCCGACCCAGGTGTACGCGCTGTCGGCCCTGTACGACAGCGGCCTGCTCACCTGAGACGGACATGTGTGGGCCCGCGCCTGTCCGGCTCTCAGCAGGACGGCTCATCCTCAGTCAGATCGTGGAGGCGGGCGGCCAGATAGGCCCGTTCCACGGCGTTCTCGGTGAAAAGCAGGGCCTCCCCGTAGGCCACGCGGGCTTCCGCGACGCGGCCGAGACGGGCCAGGAACGCGCCGCGAGCGGAGGCGGCATAGGCATACCCGGCGAGTTGCGGCTCGGCGACCAGCGCGTCGAGCGCGGCCAGGCCGGCGGCGGGGCCGATGGCGAACCCCACGGCGACCGCGCGGTTGAGCGCGACCACAGGAGAGGGCCACAGCCGCACCAGCAGGTCGTACAGCGCCACGATCTCGGCCCAGTCGGTGTCCTCCCAGGCGGGCGCCTCGGCGTGCACGGCCGCGATGGCGGCCATCAGGGCGAAGCGGCCCGGTGGCCGGTGCCGCAGGGCGTGTCTGACCAGTGCGATGCCCTCGTCGATGGCGCGCCGGTCCCACCGGGATCTTTCCTGTTGGGACAAGGGGAGCAGTCGTCCGTCCGCGTCCATCCGGGTGTCACGGCGGGCGTCGGTGAGCAGGATGAGAGCCAGCAGGCCCGCGACGCCCGCGTCGTCGGGCAGGAGCGTCCGCAGCAGGCGGGCCAGTTCGAGCGAGCGTTCGACCAGGTCACAGCGGACCAGCTCCGCTCCCGCGGGAGCGGTGTGCCCTGTGGTGAACAGCAGGTGCACGACCGTGAGGACGGCGTCCACGCGAGCCGGCAGTTCGTCCGCTGCCGGTACCCGGTAGGGGATGGCGGCTGCGGCGATCTTCTTCTTGGCCCTGGTTATCCGCGCCGCCATCGTGGCCTCGCCGACCAGGAAGGCGCGCGCCACCTCGGCCGTGCTGAGCCCGCACAGCAGCCGCAGCGTGAGCCCCACCTGCGCCTCGACGGACAGCGCCGGGTGGCAGCAGGTGAAGATCAACCGCAGCCGGTCATCAGGGATGGCCGGGTCATCACCGTCTCCGGGCCCCGGCTCGGTCTGCTCCATGAGCAGGTACGGCAGGCGGCGCCGCATCGTCGCCTCCCTGCGCAGCAGTTCGAGTGCTCGCCGCCGGGCGACCGTGGTCAGCCAGGCCCCGGGCTTGGTCGGCACGCCACGGTCGGACCAGGCGGCCAAGGCCTGCGCGTAGGCGTCCTGCACGCACTCCTCGGCCAGATCCAGGTCCCGCGTGACGCGCACCGTCGCGGCGAGGACGAAGGCCCACTCGCGTCGGTGCGCCTCGGCCACAGCGGTGACCGAAGCGCTGTCGCACCATTGGGCGCCCCGGCCGGCCTCGACCTGGTCGCGCCCGGCGGCGTCCATCACTCGAACACTCGGATGGGCCGCACTTCGACCCCGCCGAAAGGCGCCGGCACACGCTTGGCCACGGCCAGCGCCTCGTCCAGGTGCGCGACCTCGACCAGGTAGTAGCCGGCCAGAACCTCCTTGGTCTCGGCGAACGCGCCGTCGGTGACGATGAACCCGCCGGAGGAGTCCGGCCGGATCGAGGTCGCGGTGTCGGCACCCTGAAGAGCGTTACCGCCGCGGATGACGGCTCCGTCGGTGGCGCAGAACTCCTCGTGCGCCTTCAGCAGGTGCTCGAACTCCTCCGGGTTCGCCGCTGCCCGTACGGCCTCGTCGTCGTAGATCAGAATCAGATACTGCGGCATGACGCATCCTTCCTTCGACCATGGACC
This sequence comes from Microtetraspora sp. AC03309, assembly GCF_020826795.1. NCBI lineage: Bacteria > Bacillati > Actinomycetota > Actinomycetes > Streptosporangiales > Streptosporangiaceae > Microtetraspora > Microtetraspora sp. AC03309. Next base: position 5,198 of record NZ_JADDIL010000099.1, read on the forward strand.
CGATGCCGGGCCCTCATCAATCCGATGGATGACAACCGCCGAAATCGACAGCCAGCCGAAACGCACCCGTCATCACGTGGCTCACCTCCTGACCGCTCCCAGATCTGGAGTTGCGGATCCCCAGCCGCGCACCGGATCATTCTTCCCTCGCCGCTGGAACGCCGCCGTGTCTGTCCCGCGTCAAGAAGTCGGCTCACGAAACCCGGTCTGAGTGTCGGGGATGCAGGTCCGGGTCGATGTAGACCTCGATCGGGCGGTGTCCGCCGAGGGCCTCGTGCTGACGGATGGCGCGGAGGAACCGCTTGCCCTCAGGCCCGAAGCTTCGGGCTCCATTCTGTCGATGACCAAGAACGCTCGCCTGCCCTCGGCCGCCTCCGGGCGAAAACTCGCGTCATACCAGCGGACGCTGGTTGGACCACGTCACCAGCGAGCCCCGCAGGCACTCCCCGATGTTCCGCGGGGCCTGCGCACTGTGTCCCGGCCGAGGACCGATCGGCCGCGGTGCCACGGACAGCGCCGCCGAGGGTGGCCCCACTGGCCGGCAACCCAGAGCGGGCGGTCAGTCCCGCCACTCGGGGACGTAGTCCGAATGCCAGTCATAGGCGGCGGCCTCCAAACGGAGGAGATGCTCGGCCTGGGCGTGCTCCCCCACATCCACCCAACTCCCGCCGACGACATGAGCCAGGTACGTGAGACGGTCCCGCTTGGCGGCCAGATCCGTCAGGACCCGGGCGGGCTCGTTGTGCACGATGTGCCGCTCACACCGCACGTTCACGCCGGCCGCGATCTGCGGCTGTTCGCAGTCACGCACCTCCATGTAGGCACGGCCGTACACACCCGGCCGGGTGAAAGACTCCGGATCGTCCGACGTACGCGAGGAGAACCAACGCCCCGGCTCACACCGGCCGGCGATCTCCTCGGCCTCGGCGATACGAGCACGCAGGAACGCGATCAGGTCATCCATCGGGATTCGACCCTCATCACTCGGTAAGCGCAGGTGGGTTCCCATCATGACGCCGCACCGCGCCGCCACCGACGACAGCGCGCAGCAGATCACCCTCCGCGATGAGGTTCTTCCTCTTCCTGAGTACGTTCTTCTGCCCGACTCGGCGAATTAGCCGAAAGTACGCACCCGGCCGCAAAGTGACCACGCGGAGCAGCTTGCCGGTGAGACGATGGAAAAGAGAATGGGCCCGCCTGAGATCAATCGGGCTCTCTCGCCCAGCCTGGGACGCGAGCAGAGAGAACTGGTCGCTGACATGCTGCGGATGCACGGCCGCCCGAGCTCGTCGGTGAAGACGAACCCGCTGCCGGTCCAGTGATGATCACCATGCCGGGCGGTGTGTCTCAGGTCACCAGGCCCCTGCGGTAGGCGTAGACCACCGCCTGCACGCGGTCACGCAGGTCGAGCTTGGTGAGGATGCGGGACACGTACGTCTTGACGGTCTCCTGGCTGATCACCAGCGTCGCGGCGATCTCGCTGTTGGACCGGCCGTCTGCGATGAGGCGCAGCACCTCCAGCTCGCGTGGGGTCAGCGCGGTCTCGTCCGGCGTGGCCTGGGCGGGGCGGATCCGGGCCGCGTACCTGCCGACGAGCTGCCGCGTCACCTCGGGTGCCAGCAGCGCGGCGCCCGTCGCGACGGTGCGGATGCCGTGCAGAAGCTGCGCCGGTGGGGCGTCCTTGAGCAGGAACCCGCTCGCCCCCGCACGCAGCGCCTCGTACACGTACTCGTCCAGGTTGAACGTCGTCACCACGAGCACCTTGATCGGACTCTCGACCCCGGCGCCGGCCAGCAGGCGGGTGGCCTCGATGCCGTCGAGCACCGGCATCCGCACGTCCATCACCACGATGTCGGGGCTCAGCCGGCGGGCGAGGTCGACCGCGGTGCGACCGTCGCCGCACTCGCCCACCACCTCAAGGTCCGGCTGCGCGTCGATGATCGTCGCGAAGCCGGTGCGGATCAGCGCCTGGTCGTCGCAGACCAGGACCCGGATCGGCGCGCTCACGACGGGCTCCCCGCGGGGATGCGGGCCCGCACCACGAAGCCGCCACCCGCCTGCCGGTCGGCGCTGAACTCGCCGCCCAGGGCGTCCACCCGCTCGCGCAGCCCGGCAAGGCCCCGCCCGCTCCCGCCGGGAGAGGCGGCCCTGGAACGGGGGCCGTCGGTGCTGACCTCCACGCTGATCTCCTTCTCGCCGTAGCGCACCCGGACCACGGTCGGGCTGCCGTGGGCGTATTTGAGGGCGTTCGTCAGGGCCTCCTGGACGACCCTATAGGTCACGAACTCGGCGCTGCCCGCCGATTCCGCCGGACTGCCCTCCTCGGTGAACTCCACCGGCTGCCCGGCCTGGCAGGTCTGCTCCACGAGGGTGCGGAGCTCGCCGGCGGAGGGCATGCTGACGTCGGTGTCGTGATCGGCTTTGAGCAGGTCGAGCATGTGCCGTAGGTCGGTGATGGCCCGCCGGCCGGTGTCGGTGATGGCGCTCAGCGTCGCGTCGAGGTGGTCGGGGGCGGCGGTCCGATAGCGTGCCGCCTCGGCCTGCACGACCATCGCCGTCACGTGGTGGGTCACGACGTCGTGGAGTTCGCGGGCGATGCGGGTGCGTTCGGCGGTGCGGGTGGCCTCGGCGACGTGGCGGCGGCGTTCCGCCTCGGCGGCGCGGGTGGAGCGCAGCCAGGCCCCGATGCCCCACGCGAGGGTCAGGGCCAGGTAGAACACCACGTAACCTTCCACCCTCTCGGTCGCGCCGAGCCGGCCGAGCGCGAGCGCCAGCGGCACGTACGCCATGGAGAGGAGGACCGCGGTGACGCGCCGGTGGCGCTCCAGATGGGCGCCTGCGCTGATGAGCGCGATGGGCATCGCGTTGCTCGCGAACACGTGGTAGGCGCGGAGCTGGTCGAAGGCGAAGCCGAGCGACACCAGAGCCAGACACACGGTCGGCCACCGCCGGCTCACAGCGAGCGGAAGGCACTCCAGGGCGATCACCACGAACGCCAGCGCGTCGAAGGGGCGGGCCGGCAAGTCGCCGACCTGCGTCCCCTTGCCGTGGAACGCCGGCAGGAGCGATGCGATGGCCAGCAGCAGCCCGAACGGTAAATCCCGGACCACGACGTCGCATCGCCGCCACAGGTCCGTGACCCGCCGTAGATCGATCACCGGGCGAGCGTAGCGGTCGCGCCGCGCCGGAGCGGGACCACGTTGCCGCGCCGGCGGGCCAGCCACATGAACACGACCATCAGCAGCAGGCCGAACACCACCGCGTACGGGCTCGCCTCCGGCCCGAACTCGCCGCCCGTGAGCAGGGCGGGGCCCGACGTCACGCCGTGCAGCAGCCCCTGCGTCGCGCCGTTACCCGAGACCTCGGTGCCGAAGATGCCGGCCGCCGCGAAGTTCCAGCCGAAGTGCACGCCGATCGGCACCCACAGGGTGCGGGTGGCGGCGTAGGCGGCGGCGAGCATACCGCCCGCCTCGATCGCGATGGCGATCGCGCCCCACAGGCTGGCGTGCGGGTTGAACAGGTGCGACAGGCCGAACAGCACGCCGGTCAGTGCCAGCGCCATCCATGTCCCCGTGCGTTCCTCGACGATCCTGAACAGGATGCCGCGAAAGAGCAGCTCCTCCGTCACCGCGGCGGCGGCCATGAAGCCGAGCAGTCCGATCGCGCTCGTCAGCGAGCCGAGGCCGTCGATCCGGTAGCCGCCCACGAGAGCGATGTTCACGATGACGGCCGCGAACATCGCGACACCGATCAGCGCTCCTCGTGCGATGGCGCGGGCGGCGCCTTGCGCCGCCACCTCCACCGGTGCGCGGCGCTCGGACCACCGCACCACCCGGGCGTACACGAGCGCCGTGAGCACGGCCGTCGCGACGCCGAGGAGCAGGGTGAGGAGCGAGCTCCCCTGCACCGCGCCCACCATGGCGCTGCCGACGAAGGCGACCAGCGCGACAGGCACGAGCTGTTTCAACAACCGCATGACGACTCCCTTACGTGGGGGACTCCGCGACGGGGCGCCGCCGCTACGCCGAGAAACGCTAGGGATTCGGCGGTCTGGAATCGTCCCCGTGCGGTGGACATTCGTGGGTAGCTCGCACGGGGGACACACGCCATGCGATTCGTCGTACGACGCCGCTGCGTTCGACGTCTCCGTGGATGGCGTACATCTCCGGCGGCGTCCGTATCGCACGACAGAGCGATCGCGCCCCTCTCCCGCAGGCCGCGCCTGTCCCCCGCACGAGCTACCCGCGGATGTCCACCGTGGGGGGATGATCCCGGACCGCCCGATCCCTAGCGTTACGGCGCAGCCACGGACGCTCCATCCGCTTTCCCGCCACCGCCGTGCGCATCACCCCCGGCGTCGACTCCCTCACTGGAGGACCTCATGCTCCGCAAGATCAAGTCGTCCGTTGCGGCCGCGCTGTGCTGCACCGTGCTCGGCGCGGGGCTCGCCGGCTGCGACGGCGACGCGATGGAGAACTGGGACCCCTTCGCCCCCGCCACGCGGACAGCCGATGCCGCCCCGATCTCCGGGACCGAGAAGATCGATGTCGCGGGCCGGTCGGTGAACCTGTCCTGTTCGGGCGACCCGGAGAAAAGCAGGCCGGTCATCATCCTGATGCACGGGGGAGGCGATGGGCTGGACAAGCTGGCCGCCATCCAGAAGACGCTGAGCAAGCAGAACCGGGTCTGTTCCTACGACCGGCTCGGCGCGGGCGCAAGCGACCAACCGGAAGGCCCACAGAACTTCTCCAGCACGGGCGAGATCCTGACCGGGGTGCTCGACCGCGTCGCCGGTGACCGCCCTGTCGTCCTGGCCGGGCACTCGCTAGGCGGGCTGATCGCCGCCAGGTACGCCCCCGACCACCAGGACAGGGTCAAGGGGCTGGTCCTGATGGACGCCACCCCACCCACCATGGTGGACGACTTCACGAAGGCGATTCCCAAGTCCGCCACCGGCCCGGCGGCCGAGTTGCGCGCGCAGAACCTCGCGATATTCCAGGGAAACAACCCGGAGAAGCTCGTCATCACCGACGGCAAGGTCCGCTCCGCCGGGAACATCCCGGTGGAGGTGATCCAGCACGGGAAGCAGTACCTCACGGCCGTCCCCGAGTACGGGCCGCGCCTGGAGAAGGCGTGGTCCGCGGGCCAGCGCACGTGGCTCGCGCTGTCCAGCGGCAGCACGCTGAGCACGGCCACCGACAGCGGCCACTACATCTACCTCGACCAGCCCGATGTCGCCGTCCAGGCCATCGAACGCGTCACCGCGCAGGCCACCCGTCAAGCGCATGGTGAGTAACCGGCCGGCCAGGTGCAGGATCAGCGGCTGGTTCGTCCAGGCGAGGTAGTCGGCGAACTGGTTTGCGAGGTCGGCATCCCCGGACAAGCCACCCGCACCGCCGCACTCCGGCAACTGGTCCTCCAAGCCCCGCTCCCGTCATCGCGCAAGCCCTCGGCTTCCAGACAAGACCACCACCCAACTCACGTGGCGAAGTCGGGTAGCTCGGTGGACAGCAGCTCGTCGGCGGCCCCGTCGAGGAGCTGGGCCATCTCCGTGGAGCGGGGAAGCATGATCTTCTCGTAGGCGTGGATCGCTTCGTCGACGGTGTTGTGGTGGGCGATGGCGAGGGCGAGTTCGCATGCGTCCAGCATGGCGAGGTTGACGCCGACGCCGAGCGGGGGCATGAGGTGGGCGGCGTCGCCGAGCAGGGTCACCGTGGGGTTGTGCTCCCAGGCGTGTGGGACGGGCAGGGCGAAGATCGGGCGGTCGACGTAGGGGCCGTCATTGTCGGTGACCAGCCGGCGCAGGCGGGGCGACCAGTCGCGGTAGCGCTCCAGGAGGAGGGAGCGGATGCCGTCGGTGGCCTGGAGGGTGAGACCGCTGGCGGTGATCCAGTCGGCCGGGACGCGCTGGATGATGTAGACGCGGATGTGGTCGCCGCTGTTGCGCTGGGCGAACAGGCCGCGGTCGCCGTCGGCTGCGGCGGCGCTGCCCTGGCCGACGAGCTCGGCGATGTCGGGGTGCCGGGTCGAGACGTCGTGGAACCAGGCTTCCAGGAAGCTTACGCCGCTGTAGCGGGGGGTGGCCTGGGAGACGGCGCGGCGGACCTTGGACCAGGCGCCGTCGGCGCCGACGACGAGGTCGGCTTCGATGGTGGTGCCGCCCGTGAAGTGCAGCTGTCGGGGGCCTTCGGCGGGGCCGCTGACGGTCTGCAGGACGTGGCCCCAGCGCACGGTGCCGGGCTGAAGCGAGTCGAGCAGCAGGTCGCGCAGCCGGCCGCGGTCGATCTCCGGTTTGAACCGCTCGCCCTGCTCGGGGACATGGTGGAAGAGAATCGTGCCGGCCGGGTCCATCTGGCGCATCTCTTGGCCCTCGGGCCGGGCCAGTTGGAAGAACTCCTCCAGGAGGCCGGCTTCGCGTAGGGCGATCTGGCCATTGTCGGCGTGCAGGTCGAGGGTGCCGCCCTGGTCGCGGGTGGCGGGGCCGGCGTCGCGGTCGTAGACGACGGCGGCGATGCCGTGCTGCTGAAGGATGCGAGCGCAGATCAGGCCGCCGGGGCCGGCTCCGATGATGGCGATGCGGGCTGTCGGAGTGGTGTTCATGGTGGTGCTCCGTTCGTTCCGTGCGGCAGCGCCGTGACTGTCGTGACTGCCGTGGCTGCCGTGGCTGCCGTGGCTGCCGTGCTGAAGGGGTACCTGGGTCAGGGATGGCGCGGCCTCGCCGAGAAGAAGCGGCGGCCGGGCCGGGCCTCGAACCGCCGCTCCAGAAAAACACACCAACTCAATAAGTGCAACAACTTCACTTTTGAAGTCGGTCAACCAAGGAGGTAGGGTGCCGGTATGCCCAGCACCACGACCGACACCGCGACAGGTCCCTCTCCCGCGCCGATGGGGCGCCGCGAGCGCAAGAAGGCAGCCACCCGCCAGGCCATCGCCGACGCCGCGCTGCGCCTGTTCCTGGAGCGCGGATACGACGAGGTCGGCATTCGCGAGATCGCGGACGCCGCCGACGTGTCCACCACCACGCTGTTCAAGCACTTCCCGGTCAAGGAAGCCCTCGTCTTCGACGAGGACTCCGACCAGGAGACCCGCCTGCTCGCCGCCGTCCGCGAGCGGCCCAAGGGCCAGTCCATCCCCGCCGCACTGCGCGAACACGCCCTGGCCACCCGGCTGGCCGCCGCCGACAGCGACGCCGGCTTCACCGCCTTCACCAAACTGGTGGCCGGCACCCCCGCGCTGCGCGACTATGGCCAGAACATGTGGCTGCGCCACACCGCCGCGCTCGCCCAGGCCATCGCCGAGGAGAGCGGCCTCGCCGCAGACGACCCCATCTGCGCTGCCCTGGCCCACTTTGCCCTCGAAGCCCCTCGCGCGGCCTACGCCCACGCCAACCCCCGCGAAGCCATCACCCGGGGCTTCGACCTTCTGGAACACGGCTGGAGCGCGCTCGCCCAGATCGAGGCGTAAGCAAGCGCCGTGCCGCGGAATGGCGCGCGCCACCAGTCCGGCCAGCGCGAGCACGGTCTTCATCGGGCAATCGATGGCGGCCGGCCAGTGCATCAATCCTGGGGGCCGGATCGCCTCATGTCCGGAGCTTCTCCGTAACGGCCCTGTGCTCCGAAGCTGCCGTGAAGGCCGGGCAAGGACGGTGATCCGTGCAATCTTGATGATCACTAAGATCGCCGAGTGATCATCAGACGACCCCCGGCCGCAGCCTTGCTCGGGATGCTGGCCGCCCTCTCCATATTCGGTGCGCCCCCCGCTCACGCCGACGAGACCACCCCGAACGAACCGCCCAAGGTCGAGCTGGTTCTCGACATCAGCGGCTCGATGCGGGCGCGCGACATCGAGGGCCGCAGCCGGATCTCGGTGCTCCAGCAGGCCTTCAACGAGGTGCTGGACGCGCTGCCCGCCGAGGCCCAGGTCGGCATCCGCGTCCTCGGCGCCACCTACCCCGGCAAGGTCAAGTCCGTGGGCTGCAAGGACACCCAGCAGCTGGTGCCGATCGGCCCGATCGACAAGCTGGAGGCCAAGACCGCCGTCGCCACCCTGCGCCCCACCGGCTTCACCCCGGTGGGCCTGGCGCTGCGCGCCGCCGCTCGGGACCTCGGAACCGGCGAGACCACCCGCAGAATCGTCCTGATCACCGATGGCGAGGACACCTGCGCCCCGCCGGACCCGTGCGAGGTCGCCCGGGAGCTCGCCGCGCAGGGCACCCACCTGGTAGTGGACACTCTCGGCCTGACCCTTAACGACAAGGTGCGCAGGCAGCTCACCTGCATCGCCTCCGCCACCGGCGGCACCTACACCGCCGTCACCAGCAAGACCCAGCTGACGAACCGGATCACCCAGCTGGTGGACCGCGCCGCGACCACCTACACCCAGACCCCGGCTCAGGTGGGCGGCACCGAGAATTGCACTGGCGCCCCGCTGCTCGGCCCCGGCGCCTACACCGACCGGGAGCAGTTCCAGGAGCACCGCTGGTACCGGGTCCAGGTTCGCGACGGGCAGGAACTGCGGGCCTCCGTCAGCGTCTCCCTGGACCGCGCGCTCAACCGCGACTACGGCGTACTGCTTCGGGCCGTCTCCCAGGACGGCCGGGAGCTGGTTCGCGGCACCGACGCGGGCAGCGGCCGCACCGATGTGCTCTCCACCGGCCTGCGCTGGTCCGCCGAGCGGGACGCCCCCGACCAGACCGTCTGCCTGGTGGTCAGCAACTCCTTCTCCTCGCCCACCGCCACCACCGCCGCAACGCCCGGTATGCCGCTGGAGCTGACCGTCGGCGTGGTCGACTCCTCCCCTGCCCCCGACGGCCCGGATCTGGGCCGCGGCTGGGGGCTGCTCGGCCTGCTGGCCCTCGCCGGTCTGGTGGGTGGCCTGGTCTTCGGCTGGCTGGCGCGCTGGCGGGTCGCGATCTGGATGGAGAACTGACGATGCGTACAACTTCCGTCCGCCGCTGTGCTGGGGCATTGTCCGCCGCCGCGGCCGCACTGCTGCTCTCCGCCGGTCCGGCCGCCGCCGACACCGCCCCGCCGACACCGTCCCCGTCGGAGAGCCTGGCGCCGGTGACCACTGCCGGATCCTCCTTCCTCACCGCGACCGCCGTCCAGCCCGGACAACCGGTGCAGCTGGCCGGCTCCACCGGCGACTACCTCTACTGGTCGTTCACCTCCGAAGCCGGGCAGACCGACAAGATCGCGATCACCGTCACCCTGCCGCCCACAGCCTCCCGGCACGGCGCATCCAGCTGGGCGGTGGACGTCTTCGACGGGCTCCGCCGCCGCCAGGCCTGTACGGCGGGCGCCCAGACGCCGACCGCCGCGGCCGGCGACGCATCGGTCGCCCTGGGCTGCACCCTACGGCGGGTCCGCGCCTGGGCCGAGCCGTGGTCCGGCGACCCGCTGCCCGGCACCTACTACGTCCGACTGGCCGTCACCGAACTGCCCGAGCAGGATCTGGGCCTGCCGATGCAGGTGGCGATGCGGATCATCGCTCATGACAGCGACGACATCCAGCCGGAGGGCGGCAAGCTCACGAGCCCGCTGACCCAACCGGTCGCCGCCGGAGCGGTGCTGACCTCGGCGCCGCCGGTCGCGGCCGAGGAGGAGAAGGGCACCCGCTGGAGCTGGGACTGGCTCCCCGATCTGTCGAGCCGCTGGGCCTGGACCGCCATCGGCGGTGCCATCGCGGCCGTCACCGGCGTCGGCGGCTACAGCCTCACCCGGCATCCGCGTCGGCGTCGGCGCGGCCCGGAGCCCGACGGCTTCGACCGCCTCTGATCCCCCCAGCCGCATCAGAGCGGAGGCCACGTCCGCGAAGGTGTCGTCCAGTACCTACGTGAAAACGGTTCGGCGGTTCGCCGAGAAAATCGACGTCCTCGAAAGCGGGTGCCGGCGCTGCGTGCCTCGGTCCCCGTGGTGGCCCTCTGGACCCGCACAACGCCTGCCAGGGCGGAGAAACCGCTCTGGCAGGCGACCAACAGACCGGCCCACGTGGCCGACCTATCCCGGAGTCAGCCGGGCAAACAGACTGCCCAGCAGCGTGACAACATGATCGAACTCGGCCGAAGACCGGCTTCATGCTCGGGAGGCCGCCTCGCGCCTCACCGACGACTGATCAAGGTTGACGGCACCGACCCGGAACCCCCGTGCCCGGCCGCACCGACCTGACATCGTGAAGAAATTTTTCGCTACTTGTCGCCGATATGAAGAAACTTATTGACATCGCGATCTTAACTACGCAGTCTGTCTGCACCGGATCCCCCAGCCGAGGAGCGTTCGTGCGCCGATCGTCCCCCCTCCGCTTGGCGGCCGCGGCCATCATGGCCGTCGGCGGCCTCTCCCTCCCCCAACCCGCCTCGGCGGCCCAGACCGCCCCCGGCGAACGGCAGACCGCCTTCGCCGAGGCCGCCAAGGCCTACAACGTGCCCGAGAGTGTCCTGCTCGGCGTGTCCTACCTGGAGTCACGCTGGGACGCCAACGCGGGCCTGCCGAGCAACTCCGCGGGCTACGGCCCGATGCACCTCACCGACGCCGCCGCGCTGACGACCGAGAACCACCACGCCGACGGTGTCGAGGACCCCCGCGGCGACGACAGCCGCCCCCTTTCGGCCCCCGAGGAGACCCCGGCGCCCGCCGAGATCCCCATGTCGCTCAGGACGCTGGAGAAGGCGGCCGAGCTCACCGGCGCGAGCCGCGATGAGCTGCGCGCCGACCCGGCCGCGAACGTGCGCGGCGGCGCGGCCCTGCTGGCCGACTACCAGAAGCAGCTCGGCGCGCCACTCAGCGACGACCCCGGCCAGTGGTACGGAGCGGTGGCCCGCTACTCGGGCGCCACCGAGGCCGACGCCGCGAAGTTCTTCGCCGACGAGGTCTACGCCACGATCGAGACCGGCACCGAGCGGGTCACCGACGACGGCCAGAAGGTCGTGCTGAAGGCGGCGCCCGGTCTGCGGAAGATGGACAGCTGGCTGGACAAGCTCGGCCTGCGCCGACCCGTCCGCGACGGCGTCGAGTGCCCGCCCACGGTCTCGTGCGAGTGGATCCCCGCGCCCTACCAGGCCCTGCCGAACGGGAGCTACGGCAACCACGACCTGTCGAACCGGCCGGTCAACCAGCAGATCGAGTACATCGTCATCCACGACATGGAGGGCTACTTCGGCCCCTCCGTGAACCTGGTGCAGGACCCCGCACGCCCCGCGAGCTGGCACTACTCGCTGCGCTCCGTCGACGGGCACATCGCCCAGCACGTCAAGACCAAGGACGTCGCCTGGCAGGCGGGCAACTGGTACGTCAACGCCAAGTCGATCGGCCTGGAGCACGAAGGCTTCCTGCGCACCGGCGGCTCCTGGTACACCGAGGCGATGTACCGCACCTCGGCCAAGCTGGTGCGCTACCTGGCCAAGCGCTACGGCGTCCCGCTCGACCGGGCGCACATCATCGGTCACGACAACGTGCCCGGCACGATCGCGTCCACCGTCCGGCAGATGCACGAGGACCCGGGCCCCTTCTGGGACTGGGCGCGCTACTTCCAGCTTCTCGGCCACCCGCTGCACGGCACCGGCGGCCCGACCACCGAGTCGGTGATGATCCTTCCCGACTACGACAACAACCAGCCGTACTACTACGGCTGCGACAAGGACAACCCCGAGGCCGCCTGCCTGCCGCACGGCTCGGCGTCGATCTGGCTGCGCACCGAGCCGCGTGAGGACGCCCCGCTGGTCAAGGACATCGGCAAGCACCCGACCGGCGACTCGCTCTACAGCGTCTACGACCACAGCGCCCGCGCCGTCACCGGCCAGCGCTACGCCGTGGCCGACCGCCAGGGCGACTGGACGGCGATCTGGTACCTCGGCCAGAAGGCGTGGTTCCACAACCCCGCCTCCCAGCCCACCGCGGTGCCCTCCAAGGGCCTGGTGGTGACGCCCAAGCCGGGCCTGGCGAGCGTCCCGGTGTACGGCAGGGCGTATCCGGAGGCGGAGGCCTACCCGGCGGGCGTGCCCTACCAGACGATCTCCCCGCTGCAGTACACCTTCCCCGCGGGTCAGCGCTACACCGTCGGTCTGACCGCGGTGGGTGAGTACTACCGGGCGGTGACGCTGGACCCGTCCCAGCACACGGTGGTCCGCGGGAACCTGAAGTACTACCAGATCCAGTTCGGCCACCGCGTGATGTTCGTCAAGGCCGACGACGTCGTGGTGTCCGCCACCTGACGACCACCCGCCGGACCCGCGGTCTCCGCCACCTGACGGAGCGCCGGAGGACCAGCCAGGGGAGCCGAGGCATCCGCCCCGGCTCCCCTTCGTCGCGTGATGCCGGTAGACGGCTCGCATGGTCAGGAGCAGCGTGAGTCAGGGACACGTCCGTTCGCGAGTTTCGGCTTTTATTTAGGCTCTTCACAACGCGGGCTGGTGGTCACGACAGTCAGCGCATCGTAGGCGTGGGTCAGCCGCGTGAGCGACCCGCCCGACCTGGCCAGGTACGGCGAGCTTGCGGGAATGCGAAGCCGAACCGGAGTGAAGTGCGGGCGCCGGTTGCCGTGCTCGTCGGCGTCGCTGGTGGCGATCCGTTCGCCGGGTGCGGGCTTCCGGCGGCAGGTCGGGGCTGCGGGCCGCCGTACGGGGACTGGTACGGACAGGCCGAAGGTCCGATGACGAACTGGTATTGACCAGTTCGTCTTACGGTGCTCTTATATGGGGCAATCCGGTGCGCATTTATGCGCATTCGGGCGGTTATGTGCACTCAAGGAGACCGTGTGCCCCCCAGCCGTCCCTTAGCCCTGGCCCTCACCGCATCCCTCCTGATCATCGCCCCCGCCAACGCCGCCAAGGCCGAGGCCACACCTATCGCCCCGGCCCCTACGGCTCAGCAGGTGAAAGCCCGCTCCGACGGGTTCCCCGTCAACCCCGTCGTCGGACTGGTCCGTACCAGCGACAGCGACCAGTACGCCGAAGCCCACGTGCGACAGACGCTCGCCGACGCGGGCGTGAAGCAGGTCGTCGCCACCGACGGCGACGACCCGCACACCCCGGTCACGATCTATCTGGGCGACGGCGACGCCGCCCTCGACGGACTCGGCGTGAAGAACGCCGACGGCCTGCCGGCCGAGGGATACGTGCTCGCGGCCGGGCACAGCGGCGGGCACAAGGTCATCGTGCTCGACGGCGTGGACGCCGACGGTACCTACTACGCCGCTCTCTCCCTGCGCCAGCTCATCCAGCGCCATCAGGGCACTGACCGGATGCCGGGCGTGGAGGTGCGCGATTGGCCCACGATGCGCTACCGCGGCTCCATCGAGGGCTTCTACGGCACCCCCTGGTCGCACCAGGACCGCCTGGACCACCTGAGCTACCTCGGCGCGCACAAGATGAACACCTACGAGTACGCGCCCAAGGACGACCCTTACCACCGCGACCGGTGGCGCGATCCGTATCCGCCGGACAAGCTCGCCCAGCTCGGAGAGCTGATCACCCGTGCCCGCGAGAACCACGTCGACTTCACCTTCGCCCTGTCGCCGGGCCTGTCGATCTGCTACACCAGCCAGCAGGACGTGCAGGCGCTGCTGGCCAAGTTCGAGGCCGTCTACGCGCTCGGCGGGCGCTCGTTCAACATCCCGATGGACGACATCGACGCCGGCCGCTGGAGCTGCGAGGGCGACCGGGCCAAGTACGGCAACCCCGGCGGGGCCGGGGCCGGGCGGGCCCAGAGCGAGCTGATCAACGCCGCCCAGGCGTGGGCCACGGCCAAGGGCGACGTGGCGCCGCTGCAGATGGTGCCGACCGAGTACTACGACACCTCTGAGTCTCCGTACAAGAAGGCGCTGCGTGAGGTCCTCGACCAGAAGGTCGTCGTGCACTGGACCGGCATGGGCGTCGTCCCCGCGACGATCACCAAGGCCCAGGCGGCCGCGGCCAGGCAGGTCTTCGGCCACGAGATCCTCGTCTGGGACAACTACCCGGTCAACGACTACAACCCGGGCCGCCTGCCCATGGCCGACTACGCCGGGCGCGAGCCCGGACTGTCCGAACACCTGGCGGGGATCATCTCCAACCCGATGAACCAGGCCGCAGTCAGCAAGATCGCCCTGTACTCCTTCGCCGACTTCGGATGGAACGACCCGGTCTACGACGCCAAGGCGTCCTGGCTGCGCGCCCTGGACGAGGTGGCCTCCGGTTCGGACAAGGTCGCCTTCGCGCTGCGCGACGTGGCCGATCTGAGCAGCTACGACGGCACCGTCCACCGCAAGCAGGCCCCGGCACTGGCCGCCGCGGTCGAGGAGTTCTGGCCTGCCTGGCTCGACGGGAAACCCACCACGCTGCGCGCCTACGCCGAGCGCCTGCTGGCCGCCCCCGCCACCATCACCGCCGGGGTGAAGGACCAGGCATTCCTGGAGGAGGCCAAGTCCTGGCTGGACGCCACCGAGCTGTGGGCTAAGGCCATGCTCAAGGCCCTCGACGTCCTCGACGCGGTCAGGGCCGGCGACGGCGCCGCTGCGGTCAGCGCACGGCAGGATGCCCTCGATCTCATCGCGGCGGCCAAGGCCATCCGCGACCCGCGCGACCCGCACTCCACGACGTTCCCCCGCATCGGCGACGGCGTCCTCGACCGCTTCATCACCCAGGCCCTGGACGAGCTGGACCGCTGGATCGGCGTGGTCGACGACCGGCCGGCCGCCTCCAGCACGCTGGGGACGTATGCCGACAACACCCCCGACCGCATGGTCGACAGCGATCTCGGCACCTTCTACTGGAGCAACAACGCCCCCGGCGCCGGTGACGCGGTGAGCGTCGACCTCGGGGCGATCAAGTCCATCGGCGACGTGGCCGTGCTCATGGGCAAGTCGAACAGCCCCAACGACTACATCCACGCCGGCGTCCTGGAGTACTCCGTCGACGGCGTCGCCTGGACCCAGCTCGCCACCGGCACCACCGCCGAGGTCAAGGCGACGGCCCCGGCCGGGGCGCGCGCCCGCTACGTCCGCTATCGCGCGACCGGCGGCAACGACTACTGGCTCGTGGTGCGGGAGTTCCAGGTGGCCACCCTCGGTGACGACGTCACCCGGCTCACCGTCAGCGGCACCCCGGCGGGCTCGACTCCGCAGGCGGCGGCCGACGGCAACCTCACCACCGCCTGGACCGCCTCCGGCGCTCCGGCCGCCGGGGACGCCCTGCAGGTCACGCTCTCCAAACAGCGCCTGATCGACCGGGTGATCGTCCTCGGTACCGGCGAGGCCGAGGTCCAGGTCAGGACCGGAGGCCAGTGGCAGCCCATCGGCAGGCTGGCCGGGCCGTACACCGAACTCGACCCCGCTGACGTGAACGCCGACGCGATCAGGCTCGCCTGGACGGCCGGGAGCGCCGCGCCGAAGATCACCGAGATCGTGCCGAGGTATGGCGACGTGCCGGCGGCGGTGCTCTCGGTCGACCCCGCCGTGCTGGACACGACGATCGGGAAGGAGGCGACGCTGACGCTCAACGCCATCAGCCAGCGCGCCGCCGCCGTCACCGGCACACTGTCGGTGAAGGGCCCGGCCGGGTGGAAGCTCCCGGCCGACCGCGAGGTCACGCTGGCGCGCGGTGGCGAGCTGATCGTGCCCGTCACCTTCACGCCCACGGGTTCCGGCACGCTGGAGATCTCCTTCGCCGGGGTGACGACCACGGTCGCGGTCAAGGCCCATCGGACGGTGGCCGAGGCCAACCTCGCCAAGGGCCGGCCGGCCGCGGCCTCCAGCGTCGAGGGCGGAACCGCCTTCGCGGCCGGCAACGCGGTCGACGGCGACCCGGCCACCCGCTGGTCGTCCGGCTACACCGACACCGAGTGGCTGACGGTCGACCTCGGCTCAGCGGTGGACGTGGGCAAAGTGGTCCTGCGCTGGGAGGCCGCGTACGGCAAGGCCTACCGGGTGGAGTCGTCGGCCGACGGCCTCACCTGGGCTCCGCTGGCCGAGGTGACCGACGGCGACGGCGGCGTGGACGAGATCTGGATCGACCAGGCCAACTCCACCCGCCACCTGCGCGTGCAGGGCGTGAAACGAGCGCTGACGTGGGGCTACTCGCTGTGGGAGGTGGAGGTACAAGCAGCCGCCTAGCGGCTCCAGGCGCGGCCGGGTCACGGCCGGGTGACGGCGAGCATGGCGCTGGCCGCGGTCGATCAGACGATCGTGGCCACCGCCATGCGCCGCCGCGTGCGGTTGGCGTGCACACATCACATGATCAAGCCGGCGGCATGAGGGCGAGCATTCCCCGTCAAGATCGAAGAGCCGCTGAGGGACGCCCCAGAAGGTCAGGCGCCGGATAGGGGCACGGAGGCTTGCTTGTTCTTGTCGGCTTCGGAGAACAGGAGGGTGGGTTCGGCGAGGATGTCGCGGCCGATCTCGCTCTTGTAGATTTCATCGACGCTACCGAACCGGGCTTCGGAGTAGTCGAATCCCAGGAGGGATGCGCCTCGGCGGACCGCTGCCTCGTCAGGCCCTTCGATCTCGACGAAGGTCGGCAGATCGGGCCAGGTGTCGATGTCGAAAGCGACATCGTCCAGGCGCCATTCCTCGCGGTAATTCTCCTGGTAGCGGACCTCGCGCAGGCCGAGATGGCGGAGGATCTCGGCCATGGCGTGCAGGTCGGTGACCTCGGTTTCGATCTCGGTGGTGCCGTCGATGGTGGTGGCGTCCGTGACCTGCTTGAGCGTAAGAGTCGAGCGAGTCCCCTCCTCACGCAGGCGGAGCCACTGGCCTTTGCCGAGAGCGTCACCCTGGAAGATCTTGCGGGTCAGGAGGGTGCGCGGGAAGGCCTGTACGGCGCCTAGGGAGGTCAGCTTGGCCCGGAGGCCTGCCACGTCGACGGACAAGAACGTGGCCTCGTACTCGTGCTTCATGATCTCCTTCTTTGCTTGGAACCCTCGTTGGTTCGGCATGCGTGCCGCGAGGAGCGGGCCCATGCGGTCAGTGCGGTCAGTGCGGTCAGTGCGGTCAGTGCGGTCGTAGAGTCGGCCGACGCGGGCCCGCTCGGTGAACGAGCCGCACCCGGCGCGGCCTCCTGCCGCAGCGGCGAGCGGACCAACTCTCGCAACGGCTACCGGATGCGGCCGTGGGACACATCTCCGCCTTGATCGCGGCGCGTTCGACAGGGGCCGAGGCCATCACGCTGCCGAGGAACCGGCCACCGCCGCCTCTTCCGGCGGGACCGGTCCGCGGCGCGGGCACATCAGCCGAACCAGTCGAATTCGATACGGTCGAACCGTCCGGCGAGCAGATCGTCGCGGCGGATCATCCAGCCCACCTGGCCGTCGCCCCACTCGTAGAGCACGTCGTCCTGACTGAAGTGTGCGATGTTCAGCAGAGGCCCTCCCTCGAAGAGCTCTTTCAGTGCCCTTTCGTATACCTCGTCAAACCTCTCCGGGTTGTTCCTGAGTGTGATGACCGCCTCTTCCCGCATGCGCTGGAACTCCCGGCTGCCGCAGTTGCCCCAGGTGTGGTGGGGGTTCAGCTGCACGCCTCGCAGCTTGTTGGCCCGGCGGTCCACGGCCGGCTCGACGCCCACCTTGGAGGCGTACTCCTCCAGGGCGGCCACGAGTTGCGCGTGCCACATCCTCTCCTCCTCGTCTTCCGGTTCTTCTCCATCTTCTTCGTCGAAGAAGAACCAGCCGTGGGCATCCCACGCGGCGTCGCTGGAAACCACCAGGGCCTCCCGCTCCAACCCCTGCGGCATCTCCGGCGCTCCGTCCCTCCAACTCCACCCGACAGGTGCGAGGCGCACGGCCGTCTCGGTGCCCGGCGGTACGTAAAGTGCCTCGCCGCAGTAGACGTCCGTGCTGGCGAACAGCAGGAAGTGTCCTTCCCTGGGAAGGCCGTCGTCGAATGGCTGCCTGGGCACCGCCGCGAGATCGAAGGAGGCGACGAAGAAGTCTGCCGCGTCCCATTCGGCGTCCAGGGGCATCTCCGGAAGCCCGCCCTTGTAGCCGATCACACGGTCGCCGGGCTGGACACTGTCCGGGCTCTTATATTCGAAGTGCACCCCCGGCTCCATGCTCCACAGGATTCGGGTGATGGCGTCGTCGGACACCCCGTGTGACCGGGCGAAGGCCCGGAAGGCGCTGGTGCGCGACGTGCCGGTGGACGCGGGGACCGCGGGCGGATTCGCAGGCGTTCCGGGCCGGTCCGCGGGAACACTGCGGTAGCCGACGGTGTCCTGCCCCGAGCGTCGATGGTGACCGCTGAAGTGTTCCTCGCCGCGCCAGTCGATCCGGAGACCGGCGAGCTTGATCATGCGCGAATCACGGCTGCGATCGATCCGCAGCAGGTAGTGGTCGTAGACCGGTGTGTCCGCGACGAGGAAGAACGTCCTGGTCTGGAGACGCCGGGAGAACACCTCGCCGACACGCCGGTCCAGCGGCGTCCGGTTGTTGTGGGCGTCAAGGCCGAAGAGCGTCCAGCTGAGGGGGTCGCTCTCCGGTGAATCGCTCGCCGACGTCAGCGCGTACGAGGTGATCGCGGCGGCCGGCTTCGTGTCGATGTAGAGGTCGACGTGGTCAGCCGCCGTCCATTCGGTCCGCAGGAGGTCGGGCGACAGCCCGCGCGGGGCGTCGGCCGTCACGGCGAACCCGCTTTTCTCACACGGGGAGATACTGACCTTGCCGGCCCCGTCGGGCGCCCGGTGCAGCATGATCGTGGCGGAGCCGCCCCGCTGGTCCTGCCAGGAGACCGCCGTCAGCGGCGCTCCCTCGTCGTCGATCAGCAGCCGAAGGTCGTGACAGTCGTGCCAGTCGCCGTTCCGTTCTTCCTGCGTGGCGAAGCGGTGGAGCGCGGGGGACGGGGTGTTCTCCAGACCGTCGGGGAAGGCCCAGCGGCCGGCCAGACGCCCTCGGTACTCGTACGTCGTTCCCCCGGAGTCACGCAGGTGACCGTGGAAGCCGGACACATCGGAACGGAAGGCGACGGAGGCGTGGACTCCGTCCTGCCGCTGCCAGTCGAGCTGAACGGGCAGCGCCTCCTCACCGCGGTCGATGTGGAGCAGCAGCCGGTGGGCCCGTGTCCACGGCCCCGGCGGCGAGCCGTGGGCAGGGCGGCACTCCGTGTGGAAGGCGAGAACCGGGTTGTCGCCAGGCTCCCCGGTGTGCCGAGGCTTCAGCAGGCTCTCCGCGGTCTCGGCTTCCACCGTGAGGCGGTGGAGCCAGAACACGGTGTGGGCCTCGGGGTGCACGCGTATCTCAAGGGTGTTCGTCCCGGCACTCAGCAGGCGTTCGGGAAGGACGAAGACGCTGTCGTACGGCTCGTCCTCGCTCCGGGGGACAGCGAGGTTCCACGCCAGTGTCTCGCCCTGGAACACCACATCAACAGGAGCGTGCCCCACCGAGGATGTGGACAGGGAGACGAGCGCGCTGATGATGAGCCGCAACTGCGGGACGTCCCGCGGTTGCGCCACCTCGAAGCGCAGCGTCACGCTTCCGCCCGCGGCCACCCCCATATGGTTGCCGGAGAAGGAGCAACCCTGGTGTTCGACCTCCGCGCGCATGACCCTTACCGAATCGGCGGAGAAGTCCGCTGAGACAGCCTCAAAACCCATGATTCCACTTCCTGATGAGGGATCGACAAGCCGTGCCGAGCGGACCCGGCGGCTGTGATCAGGAACGTTAGCCTGCGCGCTTCACCTGCCGGGGGCCTGGATCTTGAACGGAGACACGAAAATACCTTCTGGGCTGGGGCGATGAGGCTCGTCCAAGGTCTCTGCCGTTCCGGCAGGCAGGCATTTTCCGTATGCGCACGACCGTCTCAATCCTGAACTGGCTGGGAATGGTGTTATCGGGAACGCAAGCTCGCGAGGCTGATTGGCCGCCCGGTGGCGGCGCTCCCCTCCCCCGGCATCGCGCTCGGCCCGGCGCGTCGTGGCACCCTTCGCCGATCCATACCGCCCCGCGTCCTCGGCCCGGAAAGTCGTTTGATGTGGCGGCGCCTCGCGCCGACAATCGCCTGGTGGACAATCACTCGCGAACGGACTTCTCCACCAAGCCCACGCTTGTCGGTGAGAAAGTGACGCTGCGCTCGTTCCTGCTGGAAGAGGATGCGCCTGTACTCCGTGCGTTGCTCCAGGATCCGGAGGTGGGCCGGCTGACCGGCAGCGTTCGCGGCCCGGCCGATCCTGAGCCGTGGGACGAAGCAGCCGAGAGAAGGATGCGGGAGTGGTACGGCACCCGTCATGAGCAGTCGGACCGGCTGGACCTAGCTGTCGTCGATCGGGTGAGTGGTGCCTGCGTGGGTGAGGTGGTGCTCAACGAGTGGGACGCCGGCAATCGCAGTTGCAATTTCCGCATTGCCCTCGCCCCCGTCGGCCAGAACCGCGGGCTCGGCACCGAGGCGGTCAGGCTGATGGTCGGCCACGGCTTCGAGCGGCTGAGCCTGCACCGGATCTCGCTGACCGTGTTCGACTTCAATCCCCGCGCCCGCCGCGCCTACGAGAAGGTCGGCTTCGTCAAGGAGGGGGTTCACCGTGACGTCCTGTTCTATGACGGTGTCTGGGTGGACAACGTCGTGATGTCGATCCTCGCGCCAGAGTGGGAACGTCACCGCGGCCGTCCTGAAAACACTGTCTGATCGCGTCATGATCCACCGCTGGCTCCAGGCTGATGGTGGCCAGAGCCGATCAAGATCCGTTGCCACGACGGTCCGAGCCACGGCTGTGTGAAGCTGCACCCGAGGAGCGGAACCATCCGTTCGTTGGCATCGCCTGCCAGCACTTTCCGGTGCCATGTGCCCCTGAAATGCCCCCGCCGGATGTAGCACGCTACGACTGATCGTGGTGGAAGACGTCGTGTAGCCAGTGATCGAAGTACCTGCGCACAGCGTCGCTGTCCCGAGGATTCAGGGCCAGCCATTCGCGTGCGGCCCGAACCATCTCGGCCTGGGCAAGGTCTTCCTCGGCCGGCTTGAGTTCCACCCAGTCGGTGAGATCACCCCACAGGTTGTACATGCTGACGGCGTACTCGTACTCGCCGGTGGTGATGACCTCGAGCGTGTCGCCCATGAATTGCAGGCCGACGTCGTAAGGGTCGTCCGCGCGAAGGAGCTGTCCCGCGAGCTCGAGGGTGTGCTCGAGATAGGCCGGCCAAACCTCGTCGTCTGAGCTGCTCACGAACCGAGAATCACACGTCGCCGTTCCCGGCCACAAATCCTGGTGGACCGTTTCCATATCAGGCAACGGCAATTGGTGTGTGAACTGGCCTTACAAGGCCTCCAACCTGCGGGGATTCGTCTGCTGTGGTCCGCCCGCGTCCATGGTCGTCCATGGGTCTTGTCACGCAGTTCGTCACGCACCTGACCTTCTAATTACAAGAGATGGGCAGATGCCTTGTCCGCGGCATCCCCGCCTGCTCACGCGGTAGATGCGGGTCGGTGGTGTGTGATCGCGTAAGGCGCCGTTGCTGTACGGGCTGCTGTACAGCTTTACGCCTAGGGATAACCGCGAGCCCGAGCCGGCGGCCCGGTTCGGCCAGAACATCGAGATCTGATTTCCAGAAAATCGCGATGAATGAGTTCGTTGGGCTGTTCGCCTGACTCAAAGCGCGAACCTTGCGGCTACGACGTCGGCCGGTTCTCCAGAAAGCCGTACTCAAATCCCTCTTTCTCAAAGGAGGCAATCATCCAAGCACGCCGAACCGAAGTAGAGGCCGCCAAAGCGTAGGCCAGAGCGCCAGGCACATTATCCTCCCTCTGCCACCCCTGTGAAAGCCCAAG
The DNA here is from genome assembly GCF_020826795.1 of Microtetraspora sp. AC03309. Taxonomy (NCBI): domain Bacteria; kingdom Bacillati; phylum Actinomycetota; class Actinomycetes; order Streptosporangiales; family Streptosporangiaceae; genus Microtetraspora; species Microtetraspora sp. AC03309. The sequence continues at coordinate 26,915 of NZ_JADDIL010000099.1, forward strand.
AGGCCGAATGACGTTTTCTCAGCGTGATCGACTCGGACAGTAGGGCTTTCCTGGGCAGAAACGATCACACGCGGGCAGACACGCGGACGAACAGAGAACGCCGGAAACAGGCGTGGAGCCT
>NZ_JADDIL010000100.1:0-26567 GCF_020826795.1 Microtetraspora sp. AC03309
AGCACAGCCCAAGACCAACTTTGCCGCCAGCTCACCGATCAGAAGCTGGACGAGTTACCCGGCCAAGATTGCGTGACGGGCCACTAGGTGGCCTGGACGCCGTAAGTGACCATGACGCCCCCGGGCGACCCGACTACTCGGCCTGGGGTGCCGGGCGGATTTCGAAGGCGGTTTGCGGGTCCAGGGTGCCGCGGACGAGGAACATGTCCGGGCCGTAGGCGTTGGACACGCCCACCGCGGTCTGCTTGTTCCCGACCTCGCGGTCGTCGGGGAGGTCGCGGTACTGGAAGAGCATGCGCCCGTCCGGGTACAGGACGCCCTCGAAGGTGATGCGCGTGTCGGTCCCGCCGACCAGCACGTCGCGCCATTCGATGACGAACGACTCGCCCATCGTGGCCGTCCGTACGGAGGACTGGCTGTCGTAGGTGAGTTCGTGGCTGTACGGCGCGGCCCAGGACCATGCGCCGCTCATCGGATCGTAGAAGAGCAGCAGGCCGGGGCCGGTGACGCCGACGCTGGTGAAGGTGTCGCCCGACAGCGGGAAGGCGAACGGGAGCGCGACCATGGAGCTGGTCGTGGCGTTCACGTCGATCGCGTCGGTGCCCGCGACCCACGCCGTGGGCTTGCGTGCGCAGGCGAAGCCGGAGTCGTCGACGGGCATGCCCTGGGTCAGGTCGACGACGATGTCTCCGCTGACGGTGAGCCGCTTCTGGACGAGCACGTCGCAGGCCCGGGTGAAGACCTGGATCCATTGGGTGCCGCCGCGCACATCGGTCAGCGTGTAGGAGCCGGTCGCGTCAGTGGTCGCCGCCTTCACGTCGAGGTTCATGACGGCGACGGTGGCACCCGGTAGGGGCTTGCCGGAACTGTCGCGGACGGTGCCGGTGATGGTGTTCTTGGGGGGATAGAGGGTGATGTCCAGGTCGATTACCTGTCCCTCCTGTGTAATGGGGACGTCCTTGCGCCAGTACGCCCACTCGGGCTCGGAGACGATGACGGCGTAGCGGTCTGCCGGGGCGTAGAGACGGTAGACGCCCGAGGCGTCCGTGACGGTGTCCAGCAGAGTGCCGCCGGCCGGCCGCGACAGCGCGATTTCGACGTCCTTGAGCGGAGTGCCGGCGGAGTCACGGACGACGCCCTGGATGACGCCGGAGCCGTAGAAGCGGATCCCCATGCCGGTCCGCAGGACGGGCACGTCGGTGGCGTACTCGAAGGCGATCAGGCCGGTGCCGTTCTCGATGCCGATCGTGGCGGAGGAACCGCGTGGCATCAGGCCGTTCGACAGGGACTTGTACTGGAAGAGGATCTGCCCGTTCTCGTGCAGTTCGGCGGAGAAGGTCAGCCGTGCCGTCGGCTGGGCGACCAGGGAGACGTTGCGCCACTCCACGACGTAGCGCCGGTTGGGGGCGGTGCCGAGGGTGGTGGTGAGCACCTGGGCCGAGGAGTCGACGTTCAGGTCGTCCCAGAAGGCGTAGATCGCCGCGTTCGGCAAGCCGCCGCTCGGGATACGGCCGTTGAAGGACAGGGTGCTGAGCCGCTGGAAGTTGATGAAGCCGTTGGTGGAGATCCAGGCCTTTGTGTACGGCTTGCCGTACAGGGGGAAGGCGAACGGCAGCGTGACGGCCACGCCCGCGTCGTCGCCGGTCAGCGCCAGTGCGGTGGTGCCCGGCTCCCAGCTGAGCTGCGGGATCACGTCACATTTGTTGCCGAAGTCGTCCGTGCGCAGTGGGGTGTCGATCGGGAGGAACTCGTCGCCGTCGACCTCGAGGGTGACGGTCGTGGAGCCGCCGCACCGGGCGCCCTGGACGTTGATCCGCCAGGTGCCGACCGGCACGCCGAACATGGCGAAGGTGCCGTCGGACTCGGTGGTCACCGGGGTGTAGGGCGTGCCGTCGATGGAGACCACGGCGCCGGGCAGCGGCTCTCCGCCGGTCTGGCGGACCTCGCCGTAGACGTCGTAGCGCGGGACGGCGGACAGGGTCAGGTCGCGGGTGGCGGTGCCGCCGGCGGACACGGTGGCGGTGCCCGTGGCGGGCGCGTAGCCGAAGGCCCAGGCGGTGATCTCGTACGAGCCGGGCGGGAGCCGGAGGCTGAAGGAGCCGTCGGCGCCGCCCTGGGTGGTGCGCTTGGCGCCGGACGTCGTCAGGGTGACGGTCGGGTTCGGCACCGGGGAGCCGACGGCGTCCCGCACCGTGCCGGTGAGCGTGCCGGTGGTGCCGCGCGGCGCGAAGGTCACCGCGGCGAAGGCGTCCAGCCGCCCCTGGCCCCACACCCGGTTGTCGGCACTGGTGCCGCCGCAGCTGTAGTCGGTGGCGTCCACGGCCGTCTCGTCCAGCGTCAGCCGGGTGGCGGCGACGTCGCCGCGCAGGGCGGGCGCGGCCGACCACAGCAGCGCCAGGGCCCCGGCCACGTGGGGCGTGGCCATGGAGGTGCCGCTGAGCACCTCGTACTCTCCGCCCGGCACCGAGGAGCGTACGGCGGCTCCGGGCGCGGTGATGTTCGGCTTGATGCCGGCGGCCTCGGGGTCGCCGCGGCTGGAGAAGTCGGCGATCTTCCCGTCCGACTGGTACGCGCCGACGGCGTAGGTGTTCTCGTAGTCGCCGGGGGAGTGCGCGGTGCCGCACGCCGGGCCCTCGTTCCCGGCGGCGAACAGCGGGAAGATTCCCGAGGCCACCCAGGCGTCTACGATCTCCTGGTAGAACGGGTCGCCCCCGTCACCGCCCCAGGAGTTGCTCACCAGGTGCGGCGCGAGGTCGGGGCGCGGGTTGTTCCCCTGCAGATCGGTGGGGGCGAGCATCCACTGGCCGGCCGTGAGCAGGAAGTCGTCGCTGCAGGTGTTGGACTCGCAGCCCTTGGCGGTGATCCAGGTGGCGCCGGGCGCCACGCCGATGCCGTCGGCGCCGACGATCGTGCCCATCGTGTGGGTGCCGTGCCCGTTGTTGTCGCACGGCGTGACCGAGGGAGAGCCGCACACCCGCGTGGGATCGAACCAGTTGTAGTTGTGGTCGTAGGTGCCGTCGGCCTTCCTGCCCCGGTACCGCGCGGCCAGGGCGGGGTGGTCGTACTGCACGCCGGAGTCGATGGTCGCGACCACGACGCCCTCGCCCCTGGCACCGAACTGGGACCAGACGCGTGGGGCACCGACGCTGTCCACGCCCCACTCCACGCCCGCGGCGGCCCGGGCCACGGCCTGCGCCGAGCGGTCCGGCTCCGGGATGGAGACCGAGCCGGCCGGCCGCACCCGGGCCACGTCGGGCCGTTCGGCCAGCTTGCGCACCAGGTCAGGGCCGGCTCCGCGGACCAGCACGGAGTTGACCAGCCAATAGGGGGTGAAGGTGGCCCTGGACTCGCGCAGGAAGGCCCGCAGGCCCTTCTGGCTGCGCTCGGCGGTCTCGCGTAGCGTGCGGAACCCGTAATCCGCCTTCTCGGTGTGGCCGCGCAACGTGCGCGCGCCGGACAGGTCGGCCTTCTCCTTCAGCATGACGAACACGTCGGTCGTGTCCTGCTTGGCGAGTGTGTCGGCGATCACGCGGTCGAGCCGCTCGGGCACGGGCGGGGGTGGGGGGCCGGCGGCAGCCGGTGCGGCGAAGCCCAGCAGCAGCGCGGGGACGAGTAAGGCCGGCAGGAGACGGCGCATGGTGGTTCCTATTCGAAGAGGGAGTCGAGGTAGGCGAGCCCTTGGTTGGCCGTCATGCCGACCATCGCCTGGATGTTCACGTGCTCGCGTTCCGAGCGGGCCAGCGCCGGCCACATGCCGTCGCCGCCGGAGCCCTCGTCGGCTTGGACGAAGGCGTCGACCACGCTGTTGATCTCGTTCACCAGCGTCTGCGTGATGACCACCCGGTCGCCCGCTGACGTGCCGACCGTGCGGAAGGCGGGTTCGAGGGACTGCATGACGTGCGCGGTCTTACGGCGGAGATCGTCGTCGGCCGTCAGCAGATCCATCGCGCGGCTGTTGGCGCGCGAGTACAGCTGGGCGTAGTGCATGGTCGCGCCGGACTCGGCGTTCTCGAACATCCCGCGCAGGCGCAGCAGCGCGGCGACGGTGGCGTCGGTGCTGGAGCCGTTGGGGTCCATCGCCTCCAGGCCCACCCCGGACAGCGACTCGTCCGCGAAACAGAGGCAGAACTGGCGCGGCGACTCGTAGGTGCCGTCGATCCCGACGGCGCCGAAGGCACGCCAGGTCTCCAGCATCTCGGGCGAGTTCTTGCCGTACAGGTCGGACGCCGCCTGGATGGCGCCGCTGCGCGTGTCGGAGAAGCGCGAGCGCGGGGCGAGCATGACGGTCAGGTCGCGGTAGGCGATCTCGGCGGTCTTCGGTATGCCGATACGGGTGGCCAGGATGTACCAGGCGTGGCTGGGGATCAGGCTGTTGAAGTGCACCCAGCCGCCGTCGAGGCAGCCCAGCCAGTATTCGCTGTAGTGCGCGGGGTGCGGCTTGCCGTCGAAGCTGATCGCGTGCGGATTCGCCAGGTCGCGGATGACGCCGAGCGAGCTGCCCTCGCCGGCCTTCCACGAGGTGCTGCCCTTCAGCTTGTACTCGGTGAAGGCGGCGAAGACGTCGGAGAAGCTCTCGTGCAGCGAGCCGCCCTGGAAGAAGCTGAACAGATTCGCCGAGGTGAACGTCACGCCGTGCGTCCACTCGTGCGCCACGATGGTGAGTGTGGAGGTGCCTTCGCCGAACATGGTCTCGCCGGTCAGCGGGTCGAAGAAGGCGTTCTTGACCGGCGAGTGGTCACCGTTGTTGGAGTAGCGCGCGTAGGAGTTCATCTCGCCGCCCTCGCCGTCCCAGCTGTCTCGGCCGAAGGTGGACATCATGTAGTCGTAGAAGTGGCCGCTGTTGTCGTAGACCTTGTTGACGTCGTCCACCGCGACCGGCCCCTGGCCCTCGGTCCGGGCCGGCCCGCTGTCGGTGCGCCAGTTGTTGTCCAGGTCCCACACGCTGCGCTGCTTGTACTCCAGGAGGCCCGGCTCGAACTTGACGATCCGGCCGGTGCTCAGCGCGTCGACGTAGAAGACGGTGGAGCGCCCGTCGTCGGCGACCATCGGCACCCGCCAGACCAGGGCCGCGGGCACCGGCTTGCCCGGGTCGGGCTCGTCGGGCAGCAACAGCAGCTCGGGCTGCTCGCCGGCCTTGGTGCCCGGCATGGCGCGGGCGGCGGCGGTGACCGCGCCCTCCGGCGTGAGGGTGGGCTTGGTGCCCGCCGGCTCAAGGTCGGGGATGAAGTAGTTGGTCAGGCCACGCACGGTCTTGCCCTTGGCGTCGCGGTGCACACCGACGCGCGCGCCGTACACCGGAACGCCGCCGATCTCCTGCTGGAACCAGTCGTGCTTGAGCCCCAGCGGGTCCTTGGGCCGGGCGGGCAGCGCGCGCAGCTGGGCGACGGGGTCCTTGGCGGCGAAGAGCCCGGCGTTGGCGCGCAGCCAGCTCTTGACGTCCTTGCCGGTGTGGCTCTCCAGGCTCAGCATCGTGGGCACGCCGAGCCAGGGGTCCTTGGCCATGTTCACGCCGGAGTCGGCGGAGATCCGCGGCCCGTTGCCGGCGTCCTGCACGCCGACCTTGGCGAGGGCCTCGGTCACCCCCGGCCGCAGGTAGCCGACCGGCGCGGGCTCGGGCGGGCCGGCGGCCGCCATCGTCATCGGCAGCTCGGCCCTGCCCTGCTGTGTCGGGGCGGCCACCGCCGAGCCCGAGACGATGAACTGCGCGGTCAGCAGTAGGGCGGCGGCCGCGGCCAGCACCTTGACGCGGCGGGCGGCCTGGCCGAGCAGTCCGGCGGCGAAGCACCAGGCCAGACCGAGGACGAACGCCGACGGCGCGGGTGTGCTGACCGTCGCGAGCGGGCCGGGGGCCACAGCCGCGGTGATCGCGGCCGTGGCGGTGAGGACGGTCGCGTATCCGGCCGAGGCGGCCAGCAGCCGCCTCCTGTCGCCGGTGAGCAGGCCCGCCACCACGCCGGCCGCCACCGGTCCGAGCGCGACCAGGACCAGCGGCGAGCCTTGCAGCAGGAACCGCGCCGGCCAGATCCGGCCGCCGGTGGAGAGCGCGGCGGACCACCAGTCCACCGGGCCGCCCGTGGCCGCCGCAGCGGCGGCGGTGACGCCGTTCGCGCTACCGGACAGGTAGCTGCCGACGAGCCCTTCCGCCCCGGCTACCAGCAGGTCCAGGACGGCCCACGCCACCGCGACGCAGACCGCGGCCGCGATCGCGCCGACGGATAACGCGGCGGCTATGGCACGGAAGACGTTGACGTTTCTTGCCGAGCGCATGGCAAGCCTCCACACATGAGCGGTGGGTAACCGGAGAACTCACGCCGCCCCGCATTCAGGCATGCGTCCGCCCACTACCGGCATGGTGGGCTTCGGGGGAGTAAAAGATCGGCCAGTGATGATCAGCTGGAGTATCAGGCGCTCAAAGCGGTCCAGTCAATACTGACTTTTACGGTCTTGACCACATGCTTGTTGATATATACGTTTACGTCGCCTTGATCTTGGCGCCACTGGTCCCGGCCGGGCCCGCCGTGCCACGAACGCCCAGAACCAGCCCCTTCTCACGGCCCGACCCCAGCCTGGAGGCATCGAGATGCGCCGCAGGTTCTTATTGGTCATGCTCGCCGTCGTGTTGGCAGGCGCCGGAGCGAGCGTCCCCGCCTCGGCCGATTCCGGCGAGCCGGCTTCACCGTCGTCACCGGAGCGGCACACGATCTCCGTCGGAGTGCCGACCGACAAGAAAACCACCCGCGAGCGTGCCGCCAAGGCTCGCGAGACTCAGCGGGCACAGTCGCAAAGCGTCACCACCCTGGACGTCGACGCGGGCAGCGTGACCCCCGTGAGCGCGGGCGCCGACGGAGCCCTCGCCCTGGCCCGCGCGCTTGTCGCCGACAGCAGCCTGAGCGGGGCCAGGTACACCACCACCCCACCCACCTCCGGCACGAACGGCCTGGCCATCGGGGTGGCCGGGGTCTCCGGCACGTCGGTCCTGCTCACGACCGGCGACGCCACGCTGGCACCCCGGCCCAACGACTTCGACTCCTCCGGCCGCGACTCGGGCGGCGGCAAGGTGCGCGGCGACAGCGCCTACGACGTCACCGTGCTCGAAGTGGGCCTGGACGTGCCCGCGTGGGCCAGTTGCCTGGTCTTCGAGGTCAAGTACCTCAGCGAGGAGTTCCCCGAGTTCATCCGGACGGCCTACAACGACGGCTTCATCGCCGAGCTCGACCGGACCACCTGGACGACCGACGACTCGAGCATTCTGGCGCCGGACAACTTCGCCTTCGACCCCTCGGGCAACGTCATCTCCACCAACACCACCGGCCGGCTCGCGATGACCGCCTCGGCCGCTGCCGGCAGCACCTACGACGGGGCCACGCCCCTGATGCGGGTGGCCACTCCGATCACCGGCGGCGCGCACAAGATCTATCTGTCGATCTTCGACCAGCACGACGCGGTCTACGACTCGGCCGCGCTGGTGCGCAACCTTCGCTACACCCAGGACGAGCAGGCCGACTGCGGCCGCGGGGCCCAGCCGACGACCAAGCCGGTGATCTTCGTGCCCGGCATCATGGGCAGCAGGCTCAAGGACGAGGCGGGGGAGGACTGGTGGCCGGGCGGTTCCAAGATACTCAGCCCGACCGACGCGCACCTGGACAACATCATGCTCAACGACGACGGTAAGACCGACGCAGAGGGCAACGGGGTGTACGCGTCCGACGTCCTCATGACGGTCCTCGGCGCGATACCGATCTACAAGAACGCCGTCGCCCTCCTGCAGAGCCACGGCTACGTCCTGGGCGACGTCGACAATCCGCAGCCGGGTGAGAGCCTCTTCCTCAACCCCGTGGACTGGCGCAAGTCGGGCGCCGACAACGCCGATCAGCTGCTGGACCGCATCGAGGAGATCAGACGGGTCACCGGCGCCGACCGGGTCGACATCATCGCCCACTCCCAGGGCGGGCTGGTGACGACCGCCGCCGTGCGCATGCAGCGGTCCGTCGGCAAGATCAACCGGATCGCCACCATCGGCACGCCGTACCTCGGCGCCGCCAAGGCACTGGGCGTGATGCACTACAAGACCCCGTGCGTGGTCGACATCGTCCTCGGCCGCTGCCTGGTCAACAGGAACGAGGCCGCGAAGATCACTCGCAACTTCCCGGGATTCCTCGAACTGCTGCCCTCCGACAACTACCACCGCGTGGTCGAGCCGCCGGTCAACCGCATCCCGGGCGGTCCGCTCACCCCTGACCAGGTGCGCGACATGCTGAGTGACAAGAACCTCGCGCTGATCGACCAGGCGCGTGCCTGGCACCGGGCGGCCGATGCATGGAACCCCGCAGACGGAAGGGTCGGGCTGACCCGCCTGGTCGGCACCGGCGTCACCACCCTGACGAGCCTCGACGAGATCGCCGAGGAGCACTGCGACGAGCAGTACGGCTGGTGGAAGAGGTGCACCAAGGGCACCGGCGTGCTGCTCAACTGGAGTGACCTCGGCGACGGCACCGTGCCGCTCGGGTCGGCCCGTCTCACCCCCGAGTTGCGCGGCGACTCGGTGACGCTTGACCCATACCCCGGGGTCAAGCACCAGGAGCTGCCCAACACCTCGCAGGTGATGGCCTCGGCGGTGTACTCGATTCAGGGCGAGGGGCCCACCGCCGGCACCTTGGCGCCGCTGGAGACGCAGGAGGCCGAGCCGGTCCCGGCCGTGGCCGCGGGAGGTCTGACGGGAACCGAGCTGATGGTCAGGGGCCCGGTCAACCTGCTGCTCACCGACGCCGCCGGCCGGCGCACCGGCTTCACCGACCCGTCGACGGAGGCCGAGCTGGAGGACATTCCCGGCAGCTCCTACGCCGCGGGCACCGGTGCCTACAAGCAGATCTCGGCCTTCCTCACCCAGGGCAAGGCCAAGGCGGAGATCACCGCTACAGGATTCGGCTACGTCTACATCCGGATGCGCGGCTACGCCAACGGTGTCATCACCTCGACGACCCCGTATGAGCCGATCCTGATCGGCAAGGGCGACCACATCGTCTTCAACGGTGAGGGCGTGACAGTGCCGGTGAGCAGGGTGTCCGTCACGCCGTGCGACGCCGGCTGCCCCGCGCAGAATCCGCTGCCGACCGTGACCGGCTCGGCCGCCGCCGACGAGACCCCGCCCGACACCAGCGTCGACCTCGCCTATGACGAGCTCGATGGCAAGAAGCGGGTGCACATCGCCGCCTCCGGTTCCGACTCCGGAGGGGCCGGAGTGGAGCGGATCGAGTGGGCCATCGAGTCCAGCGACCCGAACGAGGCCCCGCAGTATCAGACGTACGGCCAGTCGTTCTACTGGATGAGGCCCGTCGGCTCGACGGCGACCTGGACCCTGCATCTGCGCAGCATCGACAAGACGGGCAACATCGACAGCTCTTACGTGGAAGTCCCGCTCAATCTCTGATCACCACTCGACACTGATCGGGTTCCAGCCAGGGCGTGGCCGGAACCCGATCTCGTCATGCCGAGCGGGAGGCCATCAGCTCGCACAGCGGCTCCAAGACCCGCCTGGCGGGGCGATCCGGGAGTCTGCGCACGGCCGACCTGGCCCGGGCGGCGTATCGGGACACCTCCGCTCTGGCGGCGGCCAGCCCGGCCGAGGACCGCAACAGTGCCAGCGCCTCGGCACGCAGACCCGCGTCCTCGATCGGGCCGGCGGCCAGGACATCGCTCAGCTTCCCGCCCTCCCGTAAAGCCAGCAGGGCGGGCAGGGTCCGCACCCCCGCCCGCAGGTCGGTCCCCGCGACCTTGCCCGCCCGATCCGCGCCCGAGACGATGTCGATGACGTCGTCGGACAACTGGAACGCGACGCCGAGGGCCTCGCCGTAGTCCGCCAGGGCAGCCACGGTCGCGGTGTCGGCGCCGGCGCAGATCCCGCCCAGCCGTACGGCCAGCGCGATGAGAGAGGCCGACTTGTCGCGCACCACCTCCAGGTAGTGCTCGACCGGATCCTGTCCGGGCCGCGGCCCGGCGACCTCCCTGACCTGACCCCGCACCAGCCGCTCGAACGCCTCGGCCTGAGCGCGGCGTGCCGTCTCGTCCAGCTCCAGACTGAGCGTGGCTCCCCGGGCGACGAGGTGGTCGCCCACCAGGATGGCGATCTTGTTGTTCCAGCGTGTGTGCGCGCTCGGCACCCCGTGCCTCAGCGGCGCTTCGTCCATCACGTCGTCGTGATAGAGGGAGGCGGCGTGGATGAGCTCCACGACCACCGCCGCGTCCAGCACCGAAGCGCGCTCCGGATCACCGAACTGCGCTCCCAGCAGTACCAGGAGGGGACGCCAGCGCTTGCCTCCCGCGCCCAGCAGGTATCCGGCTGCCTCGCTGATCAGGGGATCGGGCGAGTCCGTGGCGGTGTCGCGCAACCGGGTCTCGATGTCGGCCATGCTCTTGCGCAGGCGGTCGGCCAGCTCAGGATCAGATACCACAAGTTGCTCAATAGCCGACATGCCGCCTCTATCGGTCGATTTCTCGATTTGGCCAGACTTTAGTGACACTTCGCGATCTTCGCGGCTGACCCGTGATCTCAATTTGTCACCGGAGTAATAGGTGTACGGCCCGGGCGAGTCGATCGACCCGGGCGGGTGACATCGGGCATCGTCCCGATGTCACGGACGGCGTCTGTCCCGATACTTTTCGTATCCGGTCGGTCCGTAGGGGGGAAGCCGTCCGGTCGATGCCGCGCGGCGGGGGGCGACGTCGCGGCAGGGTTCGGCGGCGAGGTCGGGCCGAGGGGGACCGTCTCGTCGCCGAACCTCCCACCCCGGGTGGTGAATCTTCACCGGGGTGGGGCAATCCTCCACCCAGAGTAGTCATCTGGTTACGCACTCATGATTGGCTGGGCGGCCATGCATGGGAGGGCGAATCTGGTGACGGACGTGCTGGGGCGGCGAGGCAACCTTCCCGCTGAGACGAGCACCTTCATGGGGCGGGCCGAGGATCTGGCCGAGGTCGGACGGCTCCTGCGGGAGGAGTCCCTGGTCACGTTGACCGGCGTGGCGGGAGTGGGGAAGACGCGGCTCGCGCTGAAGGCCGCCGGAGAGCGGAGCGACGGCGCCTGGCTGGCCGACCTGTCCGCCGAGCGCAACGGCGCCCTCCTGGCGCACACGATCGGGGCCGCGATCGGCCTGAAGGAACAGGCGGCACGACCCCAGGAGGACGTCCTCGCCGAACACCTCTCCGGCAGGCGGATGGTCCTGATCCTCGACACGTGCGAGCACCTCATCGGCCCGTGCCGAGCGCTGGTCGGCCAGATCCTGCGGGCCGCCCCCGACGTCCGCGTCCTGGCCACCAGCAGGGAGCCTCTCGGCCTCCCCGGTGAGCGCGTCCACACCGTCCGGCCGCTCCCCGTCACCGAGGAGGACTGCGACGCCGTACGACTCTTCCGCGAGCGCGCCCGGGCGGTGCGTCCCGGCTTCGAATGCTCCGACGCCGTCGTACGGCTGTGCGGGCGACTCGACGGCGTTCCCCTGGCGCTGGAACTCGCCGCCAGGCGGCTGCGCGCCCTCACGGCGGGTGAGCTGCTCGACCGCATCGACGACCGGTTCTCACTGCTCGCCGGCGGCGGCCGTACCGCCAGGCACCGGACACTGCGCACGGCGGTGGGGTGGAGCCACGAGCTGTGCACTCCCGAGGAGCGGTTGTTGTGGGCCAGGCTCTCGGTGTTCGGCGGGACGTTCGGCGCCGAGGCCGCGGCGGACGTGTGCTCCGACGAACAGCTGGTGAACGTGCCCGACCTGCTCGCCCGGCTCGTGGACAAGTCCGTGGTGATCCGGCACGGCCAGCGATTCCGCATGCTCGACATGATGCGGGACTACGGCAGGGAGTGGCTCCATGTGCTGGGGGAGGAGCGGCTGCTCGCCCGCCGCCACCGCGAGCACTCCCTCGCGCTCCGGCGCGGGATGCGGCACCCCAGGCGGCGCGACGCGGGCGACCCCGCGAGAAGGCCGGAGTCCAGCCGCCCGCACCCCGGACCGGGGCACTGACTCCTCACGCCCCGGCGGTCACTCCGGCTGGGTGAGCCAGACGTCGATCTCGCCGAGCAGTTCCTTCTTGAAGGAGTCGGGAGCCGTCGACGATCGGATCGACTGCCGGGCCAGCTCGGCGACCTCCGCGTCCCGGAAGCCGAGCACATCCCGCGCGAGCTCGTACTGCGGGAGCAGTCGCGCGCCGAACAGCAGCGGGTCGTCCGCGCCGAACGCGATCGGCACCCCCGCGTCGAACAGCTTCCGCACCGGCACGCTCTCGGGGCTCTCGGCCACGCCGAGCCCCACGTTGGAAAGAGGGCACACCTCGCACGCGATCTGCCGGTCGGCGAGGCGTTCGAGCAGGCGGTCGTTCTCGGCCGCGCGGATGCCGTGCCCGACCCGGTCGGCGTCCAGGTCGTCGACGCACTCCGCGACGCTGGCCGCGCCCAGCAACTCGCCGCCGTGCGGTACGGCCAGCAGCCCGGCCCGTTTGGCGATGCGGAAGGCGGCGTCGAAGTCCCTGGCCCGGCCGCGTCGCTCGTCGTTCGACAGACCGAAGCCCACCACACCCCGCCCCGCGTACTGCGCGGCCAGCCGGGCGAGCGTCCGCGCGTCGAGGGGATGCCGGGTGCGGTTGGCCGCCACGATCACCGCGATGCCGACACCGGCCGAACTCGAGGCACGCGCCGCGGCGTCGAGCATCAGCTCCAGAGTCGCGGTCAGCCCGCCGAAACGGCCGGCATAGCCGGACGGGTCCACCTGGATCTCCAGCCACCGCGACCCCTCGGCCACCTCGTCCTCCGCCGCCTCCTTGAGCAGGCGGTAGACGTCCTCCGGACGGGCGAGCACCGATCGGGCGATGTCGTACAACCGCTGGAACCTGAACCAGCCGCGCTCGTCCGTCGCGCGCAGCTTCGGCGGCCAGTCCTGCACCAGGGCGTCGGGCAGGTGGACACCGCGCTCCTGCGCGAGCTCGATCAGCGTCGTATGCCGCATCGAGCCGGTGAAGTGAAGGTGCAGGTGGGCCTTGGGAAGCTTGTCGAGTGAGCGCGGCATTTCCATATCCTGCCGCATCGGCGTCTCAACCTCGTGCGGCTTCCACGCGTTGTGGACGGTCGAAAGGGGAGCCTATGACGGAAGAAGACGAAGCGGCCTTCGACGAGTTCCTGGCCGCGCGAAGCACCGCTCTGCTCCGCACCGCGATCCTGGTCTGCGGCGCGACCCCGCATGACGCCGAGGACCTGGTCCAGGGCGCGCTGGAGAAGGTGTACCGGCACTGGCCGCGCATCCGGCACGACAACCCCGAGGCGTACGCGCGCAAGGTCGTCGTCAACGCCGCGATCACGAAAGCCCGCAGGAGGCGGGTGATCCAGGAGATCACCTTCGCGAGCCCTCCCGACACACCCGTGGAGTCACCGGACCCGGGGCTGCGGGAGCTCCTGCTGGCGGAGCTGGGGAAGCTGCCGGCGCGGATGCGCGCGGTGCTGGTCCTGCGGTACTGGGAGGACATGTCAGAGGCCGAGACGGCGGCGTCTCTTGGCTGCTCGGTGGGGACTGTGAAAAGCCAGGCCGCCCGTGGTCTGGCGAGAATCCGTGAACGCCTGGGAACGCTGGAAGGAGCGTCCGCATGAACGTGGAAGAGGTGCTGAAGGAGGCCATGACCTCCCGGGTGGCGGGCGTGCAGGCCCCTCCGACGATGGGGCAGCGGATCCGCCGCCGCAACCGCAGCCATGTCGTCCGGTTTCGTACGGCGGGGGCCGCGCTGCTGACCGTCGCCGTGGCGGGAGCCGTACCGGTGTATCTGTCCTCGACGTCGGCTCCGGTGGCGGCGCCGGTGGGAGCGCCCGGCGGGACGTCCGAGCCGGTGGGTGACGATCACGCCCTGTCCGGAAATGTCGTACCTGATGTCGTCGGTATGACCAACGACACGGTCAGGGAAGTCCTGGAGGCCGCCGGATTCAAGGTGGCCTGGAGGAAGGTCATCCACGAGGAGCGGGCGCCCGGGACGATCATCACCCAGCAGCCCGCGGCAGGGACCGTCGCCCCGGAAGGGTCCACCGTAGAGATCACGATGGCGACGAGCGGGGGACCACAGCCGAAGGAAAGCGGGCAGCCGACCCCGACGCCGTCGTCCGAGGCCCCGATGCCGCAGGACCTCGGCGACCTGGGCGACGGCCGGACCTTCGGCGGTGCCCACTTCGGCTACCTCCCCGACGGCCTCGTATGGGGCAAGTGGTCGGGCAAGGACGGCTTCGGCCGCACGAGCTACACGACCACGTGGGTCGAGCCGGGCCGGACGGGCACCGGGGAGTACTCGGTGCAGGCGGTGGTCTACAAGGGCAAGGCCGCCCGCGACCGGCGTGGTTTCGCCAAGGGCGACCCGGTGATGATCCACGGCAAGCGGGGATTCCTCGGTCCACTCACTGAGGGCGGCGACGTCGCGGGGAGCTCCCCGGAGACCACCCTCACGCTGGTCTGGTTCGACCGCGAGAACCTCGCGGTCGAGATCATGTTCAGCCCCACGTTCGCCGAGAAGCTCGGTGGGGACGCCGCCGCGGCGGAGATCCAGAAGATCGCCGAGGGGGTGGCCGTCAAGAACTGACGATCCTCACGAGTCTCGCGCCCCTGTGTCGTCGGGTTCACAGGGGCGCGAGCCGTTCCCGAGGCTTCACCGCGCCGCTCGGCCTCCTCCTCGTTCACAGGCCGGCAGGGTCGGGAAAGCGCGGCGTCCGAAGGCGGGTTCGGGTGTGCGGCGTCAGGCGCGGCTCGCGGGCGTGGCGTCCGGCGGCGGGCTCGCGACGCGGCCGGGCAACCCTTTCCCGCTCCCGGGCGTACAAGAGGGCATGACACTGGACAGAGCCGAGTGAACCCTCCCGAGGGGTTCGCGGAGTTCGTGGCCGCCCGTGGCACGAGCCTGCTGCGCACGGCGTATCTCGCCTGCGGCTCCCAGGACGAAGCCGAGGACGTACTGCAGAGCGCGCTGGAGCGGGCGTGCCGGAACTGGCACCGGCTCCGCGAGGACATCGCGCCGGAACCCTATGTCCGGAAGATCATCGTCAACCTCGCGATCAGCCGTGGCCGGCGCCGCGCCATCCTGCGGATGATCCCGACGCATTCCCCTCCGGACAGGGCCGTACCCGCCGCCGACGTCGAACTGCGGCAGGTCCTCATGGACGGCCTGCGCACCCTCCCGCCGCGCCAGCGCGCCGTCGTCGTCCTCCGGTACTGGGAGGACATGACCGAGTCCCAGACCGCCCAGGTTCTCGGATGTTCCGTCGGCACGGTGAAGAGCCAGGCGTCCAAAGCACTGGTACGGCTCCGCGCGCTGCTCGGTGAGGAGGTGACCGGCCTTGTCGGATCTTGAGAGTGAGCTCAGGAACGCCATGACCGAGGCGACCACCGCGCTGCGGATCGCCCCCGACCTGGCCGACCGTGTCGTGCTGCGCACGCGCCGGCGGAACACCGCCAGGTTCCGGCTGGTGGCCGCCGTCGTCGCCCTCGTGCTGGCGACGATCCCGGTGTACGCGGTGATCCGCGAGCAGCGGCGGTCCGCCGCTCCCACCGTGGCCGAGACCGTCGACGGCGTCGAGGTGCGCGGCCTTCCCGAGGGACTCGGCCGACCCGAGACGTTCGAGCTGGACGACCACGGCCTGCGGGGGAAGGCCGCCCGCTGGAGCCAGGGAGATCGCACCATCCAGGTCACCGTCTACCGGTCGGAGGAGCACGCGGGCGACTACCTCGGACTCCAGCGGCGCGGGTTCCTGCCCGACGGCACACTCTGGCGGCACCGCGGAGGCGGCCTGATGTCCGCCGGGCGCGACGACCTGATCTGGTGGGAACAGGATGGCCTGGTGCTGCGGGTGACGACCTCGGCCTCCACCAAGGAGTACCTCGAACCGGTGGCGATGAGCCTGCGCGTCCCCTGGGATCCCGCCCTGGACACCATGCGCGTGACCTACATGCCGGAGCGTTTCGACCGTGTCTCCGGCGAGCCGCGGGAGGTCCGCGACGGGCTCGGCCGGTGGTGGAGCGACGATCAGAACGCCTCCATCGCCATCGAGGTCGTACGCGGTGACCGGGCGAAGAACCTGAGCGCGCTGCGCCGGGTCGCCTGGCCGACCAACGAGGAGTTCCTCGACGCGCGGACGACCACCGTCGGCCGATCGCGCGCCCTGGAGGGACGCGTCGTGGGCAACAGCGGCGGGCGGCTCGACAAGGGCCGGATGCTCATGTGGCTCGTCGAGCCCGGCCTCGGCGTGCGGATATGGGCGATGGGCGCGACCGAGGACGAGATGCGGCGGGTGGCCGAAGGCATCGAGCCGGCCCCGCCGGTGGACGCCCCGTCCGTGGACGGCGTCGAGGCGCCCCCCGCTCTACGATCGCTGGCGGAGGCGGCCGAGGTCCGCACGCTGGGGTGGAACTGGACGACCACGACAACGTATTGGGGGCATCCGCCCGGCAAGGGCTGGTATATCGCTGTATCCGTTCACCGAGGCGGGCTCGTCGGCGCCGAACAATGGCGGGAGGACGTCTTCCGGACGAAGCCCGAGGCCGCGACCGTCGGCGGCGTCCGCGGCCTTCTGACCACTTCCACCGAGACGGTGCGCGCCGGTGGCCGACCGCGGCTCATGCGGACCCGGAGCTTCGCCTGGGAGCCGGCGACCGGCCTCGCCGTCGTGGTGACCAGTGCCACGGATCCGGCGTCCTCGACCGCCTACCCGAACCTCGACCTCGATCAGCTGGTACGGGGTGTCCGCGCGCCGTAGCCGTACCGACGCCAGGCGGTACACCTACCGGAACGGAAAGACCCGGGTCACGGCGACCCGGGTCTCTCCGACGGAGATGTCAGTGCGCTTCCGCGAGCAGCTTCGCCACGCGGCTGACGCCCTCGACGAGATCGTCGTCGCCCAGCGCGTACGACAGCCGGAAGTAGCCGGGGGTGCCGAACGCCTCACCGGGCACCAGGGCGACCTCGGCCTCTTCGAGGATCAGCTCGGCCAACTCGGCGGACGACGCGGGCCGACGGCCGCGGATCTCCTTGCCCAGCAGGGCCTTGATGCTCGGGTACGCGTAGAACGCGCCGAACGGCTCGGGGCACACCACGCCCGGGATCTCGTTGAGCATCCGGACCATGGTCTGCCGGCGGCGGTCGAACGCCTCGCGCATCTTCGCGACGGCCGACAGGTCGCCGGAGACGGCGGCGAGCGCGGCGGCCTGGGCCACGTTCGACACGTTGGACGTCGCGTGCGACTGCAGGTTCGTCGCGCCCTTCACCACATCGGACGGCCCGAGGAGCCAGCCCACCCGCCAACCGGTCATCGCGTACGTCTTCGCCACGCCGTTCAGGACGACCACGCGCTCGCGCAGTTCGGGTACGGCCGTGGCGATGCTGGAGAACGTCGCGCCGCCGTACACGAGGTGCTCGTAGATCTCGTCCGTGACGACCCAGAGGCCCTTGTCCAGCGCCCAGCGGCCGATCTCCTCGACCTGCGCGGGCGAGTAGACGGCGCCGGTCGGGTTGGACGGGGAGACGAACAGCAAGACCTTGGTCCGCTCGGTCAGCTTCTCCTCGAGCTGCTCGATCGAGGCCAGGTATCCCGTGGTCTCGTCCGTCACGACGTCGACCTGGACGCCGCCGGCGAGCTTGATCGCCTCCGGATAGGTCGTCCAGTAGGGCGCGATGACCAGAACCTCGTCACCCGGGTCGAGCAGGGTCGCGAACGTCGCGTAGACGGCCTGCTTGCCGCCGTTGGTCACCAGCACCTGCGAGGCGTCGACCTGGAACCCGGAGTCGCGCAGCGTCTTCTCCGCGATGGCCTGCTTGAGCTCGGGCAGTCCACCGGCCGGCGTGTACTTGTGGAACCTGGGGTTCCGGCACGCCTCGACGGCCGCTTCGACGATGTAGTCCGGAGTCGGGAAGTCTGGCTCGCCGGCGCCGAAGCCGATGACCGGCCGACCGGCCGCCTTCATCGCCTTGGCCTTGGCGTCCACCGCCAGCGTCGCGGACTCGGAAATCGCGGAGATACGCGCGGAGATGCGAGGTCGGGTCATGCCTCCATCGTTCCAGACCTGCGGGAATCCTTCCGCGCTTATCCATCATCCGGACAGTCGCGGAAGGTAGCTTTGAGCTGCGCGGACGATCTGGTTCGACGAAGTCGGCATTCCCACGTACACTTCAGCGTCTAGTGGGCCACGACGGGAAACGTTCGGCGATGTCGATCCGTTTCTCGGGTATGGTGGTGCACGGCTTAGGGCACTAGCGCAATTGGTAGCGCACCGGTCTCCAAAACCGGCGGTTGGGGGTTCGAGTCCCTCGTGCCCTGCGGAGTGCGGTCCGCGCACCAAAGGCGTAAAAGCGCGCCGCAAGTTGCGATGGACACGACGGATCAGGTGAGGACTGTGGCGATCGACACCCGCGGTGAAACCGCTGGAAAGCCAGGCAAGCCGAGCGGTGAGAAGAAGGCCAAGCGCACCTCTCCCGCGCTTTTCTACCGGCAGGTCGTCGCCGAACTGCATAAGGTCATCTGGCCGAGGCGCAAGGATCTGATCACTTACACCTCTGTGGTCCTCGGCTTTGTTGTGATCATGGTTGCGATCGTAGCCGGGCTAGACTTCCTGCTGACGAAGGGTGTGCTGGCGGTCTTCGGCGGATCCTGATCCGACCCTGGTCGTCGCACGTCATGTCACCGACGAAAGAGGAAGAGTCACCGTGTCCGAGTCCCCGCTGCCGGTCGATGGCTCCCGCGATGAGTGGGAGACCGAGCCGGACGAGGCCGTAGAGAAGGTCGACGACACCGCAGCCGCCGGCGAGGACGGCGCTGACGCTGATGTCGACGTCGACTCGGGCGAGGCTGTGGCAGAGGTTGACGAAGACGGCGATGTCGTCCCGGAAGTCGACCCCGTCGAAGAGTTCAAGCGCCAGCTCCGCGGCCAGTTCGGCGAGTGGTATGTGATCCACTCCTACGCCGGCTATGAGAACCGCGTGAAGCAGAACATCGAGAGCCGCACCGGGTCTCTCAACATGGAGGACTACATCTTCCAGGTTGAGGTCCCGACCCACACCATCACGGAGTTCAAGGGCGGCAAGAAGACTCCGATCAAGGAGCGCGTGCTTCCGGGGTACGTCCTGGTCCGGATGGACCTCACCGACGAGTCCTGGGCCGCGGTGCGCAACACGCCCGGGGTCACCGGCTTCGTCGGCCTCTCGAACAAGCCGAGCCCGCTGAACCTCGACGAGGTCGCCAAGCTGCTGGCGCCCGAGCCGACCGAGGAAGTGAAGAAGGCCGCCTCCAAGGCGACCGCCGCGACCGTCGACTTCGAGGTCGGCGAGTCCGTCACCGTCATGGACGGCCCGTTCGCCACGCTGCCCGCCACTGTCAGCGAGATCAGCGTCGAGTCGCAGAAGCTCAAGGTGCTCGTGTCCATCTTCGGTCGCGAGACTCCTGTCGAGCTGTCGTTCAACCAGGTCTCGAAGATCTGACGGCCTGGCATAGACTCGTTAGTCGTCCTCACGGTCGTGAGGGTGAGCCCGGACGGCGGCACCGTTGACGGTGCCGCCGTGTCCTCACGTGGTGAGGGCCGGGCTGAGAGATTCAAGTAGTCAAGGACCCGGAGAGAGCATGCCTCCCAAGAAGAAGATCGCGGCACTGGTCAAGGTCCAGCTTCCCGCTGGCCAGGCCACTCCCGCGCCGCCGGTCGGTACCGCGCTCGGTCCGCACGGCGTGAACATCATGGAATTCGTCAAGCAGTACAACGCTGCGACGGAGGCCCAGCGGGGCAACATCATCCCCGTCGAGATCACCATCTTCGAAGACCGCACCTTCACCTTCATCACGAAGACGCCGCCGGCGCCCGAGCTGATCAAGAAGGCCGCCGGTCTGCAGAAGGGCAGCGCGAACCCGCACAAGGACAAGGTGGGCAAGCTCACCAAGGACCAGCTGCGTCAGATCGCCGAGACCAAGATGCAGGACCTCAACGCCAACGACATCGAGGCCGCTGAGAAGATCATCGCCGGCACCGCCCGGTCGATGGGCATCACGATCGCCGAGTAGTTCACCCGACGCAGACAAGCACTGTGGCAGGGCCAGCGCCGGCCCGCACCACGAACTCCATGAGGAGCCTGAAGTGAAGCGCAGCAAGAACTGGAAGAACGCGGCCGACCAGGTCGACCGCGACAGCCTGTACACCCCGCTGGACGGCGTCCGGCTGGCGAAGAAGACCGCGACCGCCAAGTTCGACGCCACGGTCGAGGTCGCCCTGCGCCTGGGTGTCGACCCGCGCAAGGCGGACCAGATGGTCCGCGGCACCGTCAACCTCCCGCACGGCACCGGCAAGACCGCCCGGGTCCTGGTCTTCGCGACCGGCGACCGTGCCGAGGAGGCGCGCGCCGCGGGCGCCGACATCGTGGGCGCCGACGAGCTGATCGACGAGGTGGCCAAGGGTCGTCTCGACTTCGACGCCGTCGTCGCGACGCCGGACCTGATGGGCAAGGTCGGCCGCCTCGGCCGCGTGCTCGGTCCGCGTGGTCTCATGCCCAACCCGAAGACCGGCACCGTCACGCCGGCCGTCGGCAAGGCCGTCACCGACATCAAGGGCGGCAAGATCGAGTTCCGTGTCGACCGGCACGCGAACCTGCACTTCATCATCGGCAAGGCGTCCTTCGAGGAGCGTCAGCTCGTCGAGAACTACGCCGCCGCCCTCGACGAGGTGCTGCGTCTCAAGCCGTCGGCCGCCAAGGGCCGTTACCTCAAGAAGGTCACCTTCACCACGTCCATGGGCCCGGGCATCCCGGTCGACCCGAACGTGACGCGGGCGATGACCGCCGAGATCGACGCCTGATCTCTCACATCTGAGAAAGCCCCTGCCCGGGTGTCCGGGCAGGGGCTTTCTCGTGTACGGAATGTTGGGATACTGCGCAGAACGCGCGGCGGAGGGTCGGGCACCATAGGGTCAAGGGCAGTCGTCCGGAAACGAAGGGACAATGACATGCGCCGACTTCTGCTGGCCGCCGGGGCGGTCGCCGTGATCGGGGTCGCGGGATGCGCCCCCGCGGTCACCTCGATCGAGAACGTGAGGCTCTCCGCGTCCGAGGTGCTGCAGCAGACCTCCGAGAAGGCGCAGGACGTCACCTCCTACACCGCCGACCTCGTCGTGGACTTCTCCGACGCCACGAACCGTACGGGCAACATCCAGGGCAAGATGCGCTACCAGCAGAAGCCCGAGCTCGCCACGGATCTCACGCTCAACCAGATCTCCGTGGACGGCCAGAACATCCCCGGCGGGCTCCGGGTGATCCTCCAGGGCGACACCGTGTACGTGAAGTCCGACATGCTCAAGACCTTCGTGGGCGCCACCAAGCCGTGGATCAAGCTGGATCTCAAGCAGCTCGGCGCGTCCGGGGGCGTCAACGTGGACGAGATCCTCGGCCGGGCCCAGCAGATCGACCTCAAGACGAGCGTGGCGCTCCTGACCGCCTCCAAGGACGTCAAGGCCGTCGGCGCCGAGCAGGTCGGTGGCGTGGACACCACGCACTACTCGGGCACCTTCCCGGTGGCCGAGGCCGTGAAGCAGGTCGCTCCCGAGATGCGCGCCAAGGCGGAGGCCGGCCTGGCCCGGGTCGATGACATGAAGTTCGACGCGTGGATCGACGCCGACGGCCTGCCGCGGAAGATCACGCTGAATGGCGACCAGGGCCGTGGTTCGTTCAACGCCACCGTCGCCTTCACGTCGTTCAACGAGTCCGTCGCGATCGAGACGCCGGCCGCGGACCAGGTCGGGGAGCTGCCGCAACACCTTCGCGGCAACTGATTTGGCGTCAGGGGGGTTGACACTCTATTCTGGCTTTTGCCAAAGACCGCCGGTCGTCTCTGGACTGCCAACAGTCCAGTGACCGAAGGATCCACATCAGTGGACGACCAGCGCAGGTGTGATGTGAGCTTCGGACGCGTTCGCGTCTGTGTCAGCCCCGTGCGCCTGCGCCGGGGCTCCTCCTTTTTCTGGACGCCTTCGCCGGTGGCACATCTGGAAGGAGGCCCATGGCGAGGGCGGATAAGGCGACCGCGGTTGCCGAACTCGAGAATGAGTTCGAGGGCTCCAGCGGCGCCGTTCTGACCGAATACCGCGGTCTCACCGTCGCTCAGCTCAAGGAGCTGCGCGTTTCTCTCGGTGGGAATGCGAAGTTCGCCGTGGCGAAGAACACGCTGACCAAGATCGCGGCCAACCGCGCCGGGATCACCGCTCTGGACGACCTGCTCCAGGGCCCCACCGCGATCGCGTTCGTCAAGGGCGACGTGGTCGAGGCGGCCAAGGGTCTGCGTGACTTCGCCAAGGCCAACCCCCTTCTGGTGATCAAGGGTGGTGTCGTCGACGGCAAGTCGATGACCCCGGCCGAGATCTCCAAGCTTGCCGACCTTGAGTCCCGCGAGGTCCTCCTCGCGAAGCTGGCCGGTGCGCTGAAGGCGAAGCAGTCTCAGGCTGCCGCCACCTTCGCCGCGCTGCCCACCAACATGGCTCGACTGGCCGAGGCCCTGCGCGCCAAGCGCGAAGAGGCCGGCGAGTAGGTCCGTCAACCACGGACCCTGGGGGGAAGCGCACACCGCGGTCCCTGCACGTTTTTGCTAGATCCACACGGAGGAACAATCATGGCGAAGCTCAGCACCGACGAGCTGCTCGAGACCTTCAAGGAGATGACCCTCCTTGAGCTGTCCGACTTCGTGAAGCTCTTCGAGGAGACCTTCGACGTCAAGGCCGCCGCTCCGGTCGCCGTGGCCGCGGCCGCCGCCCCGGGCGCGCCCGCCGCCGAGGAGGCCGAGGAGCAGGACGAGTTCGAGGTCGTCCTCGAGTCGGCCGGCGACAAGAAGATCCAGGTCATCAAGGAGATCCGCGCTCTGACGAGCCTGGGCCTCAAGGAGGCCAAGGACCTCGTGGACGGCGCTCCCAAGGCCGTCTTCGACGGCAAGGTCAACAAGGAGCAGGCGGAGAAGGCCAAGGCTGCCCTCGAGGGTGCCGGCGCCAGCGTCACCGTCAAGTAACTCTGACGTTCACCGCGAAAGGGCGGTCACCTTCGGGTGGCCGCCCTTTCCGTGTTCCTACGGCCAGACCGTATCGGCAGACTCCTATATGTCGATCTATGTAGCGGGATACCATCCGGCGTCCGATTACATGATCAGGGGGTGAGGCGTCGTTGGGACGCACGCTGATCACAGGGCTGGCGGTGCTCGTGGCCGGGCTGGTCGCGGCCGCCGTGTGGGCCGGGACGAGCCGGAGCGCGGCGCAGGCGGACGAGCGGGACCGCCGGGCGGCCGTCCAGGCCGCCACCGTCCACGCGGCCGCTCTGCTCGCGCTGGACCACCGTACGGTCGACCAGGACGTGAAACGCCTCATCGACACCTCGACCGGCCAGGCTCGGGAGGGCTACGTCAGAGGCAGGGCCGCGATGAGACAGGCCACCCTGGAGCGCGAGGTCTCGCAGACCGGGGTGCTCCGCGCGTCGGGCCTCGTGTCGATGGACGGGGAAAGGCGCACCGCCGAGGTCCTCGTCGTGGGCGACGCCTTGATCCGCTGGGAGGCGGACGACAAGGACGCTCCGGAGGAGCGTCTCTATCGATGGCGGATGGAGGTCACCGAGGTCGGTGACCGATGGCTGGTCTCCAGGTCGGAGCTGGTGCAGTGAGGCGGATCCTGGTCGCGGTCCTCACGGCGCTCGCGGTGGTGCTCGCCGCCGCCGTCGCCCTGCTGTACGCGGACCTGAGGCGCATCCAGGACGGCGTCGCGGCGGGGCGTGAGGCCATGACCGCGGCCCGCTCGTACGCCGTCGACATGTTGTCCTACGACTACCGGACGATGGGGGCGGACCTCGCCCGGGCCGGGAGCCACACCACGGGCGCGCTCGCCGTACGGTATGCCCGGCTCGCGGAGACGCTGCCACCGGTCGCCCGGCAGCGCCAGGAGGTACGGCAGGCGGTCGTGGCGGCCGCCGCGGTCGAGTCGGCGACCCCGGAGGAGGCCCGGATCCTGGTGTTCCTGAACACGGTCACCAGCAGCCGCGAGCCCGGCGGGAACCAGCCGAAACAGGTGGTCGATCAGAACCGGGCACGCCTGGTGATGACCAGGGAGAACGGCCGCTGGCTGGTCTCCGATCTCTCCACGCTCCTGGGTGACACGCCCGCTCAGTAGGCCGGGTTATTCAATTGTTAGCAAAGACTATG
Organism: Microtetraspora sp. AC03309; assembly: GCF_020826795.1. NCBI lineage: Bacteria > Bacillati > Actinomycetota > Actinomycetes > Streptosporangiales > Streptosporangiaceae > Microtetraspora > Microtetraspora sp. AC03309. Next base: position 24,194 of record NZ_JADDIL010000100.1, read on the forward strand.
TTTGGGCTGAGTTACGCAGGGACATACCGATCACAGGCAGTGTCGACCGTTGGTCAGCGTTCGGCTCGCCGTGTGACAGAGCGTTAGCCGGACGGGCTCGCGGGTATCGTCTGGGTCCGGCGAGGTTCGACCGTCATGCGAGCGGGAAAACCCAGCGTGCTGGGCATCAGTTGGCCGAAATGTCGCCCCTCGGGCTTGACGTTTCGGCGCTGACGGGTGATGCTGCCACCAACGTGGAGCGCAGAGCGAGAGCGGAGTGGACAGGTGTATGCCCATCGGCTACACTGCCCCTTTGCGCTGCCCTTTGACGACCCGCTTCTCTGAGTAACTCTGTTGCATGGTCGTCTGGCGTGCGTGTAGTCAGTCCGCGAGCCCTCGGAAGGACATCTGTTGGCAGCCTCGCGCAACGCCTCCGCCGTACCCGCCGGTCCCCGTACCGTGTCATTCGCACGTATCGAGGAGCCGCTCGAAGTTCCCGACCTTCTGGCCCTGCAGACCGAGTCGTTCGACTGGTTGCTCGGCAACGAGAAGTGGAAGGGTCGGGTCGAGGCGGCTCGCCAGGTCGGGCGCAAGGACGTTCCGGCCCAGTCAGGTCTCGAAGAGATCTTCGAGGAGATCAGTCCGATCGAGGACTTCTCCGGAACCATGTCCCTGTCGTTCCGCGACCACCGGTTCGAGCCGCCGAAGTACTCAGTCGATGAGTGCAAAGACAAGGACATGACCTACTCCGCCCCGATGTTCGTGACGGCGGAGTTCATCAATAACACCACCGGTGAGATCAAGAGCCAGACGGTGTTCATGGGCGACTTCCCGCTCATGACCTCGAAGGGCACTTTCATCATCAACGGCACCGAGCGTGTCGTGGTCTCCCAGCTGGTGCGGTCCCCGGGCGTCTACTTCGACCGTTCGGTCGACAAGACCTCCGACAAGGACCTGTTCGGCTGCAAGGTGATCCCGTCGCGGGGTGCCTGGCTGGAGTTCGAGATCGACAAGCGCGACAGTGTCGGCGTCCGCATCGACCGTAAGCGCAAGCAGCCCGTCACGGTGCTGCTGAAGGCGCTCGGCTGGACGACCGACCAGATTCTGGAGCGTTTCGGTCAGTACGAGTCGATGCGGGCCACCCTGGAGAAGGACCACACCTCCGGCCAGGACGACGCCCTGCTCGACATCTACCGCAAGCTGCGTCCGGGTGAGCCTCCGACCAAGGAGTCCGCGCAGACGCTGCTGGAGAACCTCTATTTCAATCCCAAGCGTTACGACCTCGCGAAGGTCGGGCGTTACAAGATTAACAAGAAGCTCGGTGTCGACGCCGACATCACCCAGGGCACGCTGACCGACGAGGACATCGTCGCCACGATCGAGTACATCGTGCGCCTGCACGCCGGCGAGGACAGCATGGGCCCCGACGGCTCGGTGATCGTCGAGACGGACGACATCGACCACTTCGGCAACCGCCGCCTGCGCAGCGTTGGCGAGCTCATCCAGAACCAGGTCCGCCTGGGCCTGGCCCGCATGGAGCGCGTCGTGCGCGAGCGCATGACGACCCAGGACGTCGAGGCGATCACGCCGCAGACCCTGATCAACATTCGCCCGGTCGTGGCGTCGATCAAGGAGTTCTTCGGTACGTCGCAGTTGTCGCAGTTCATGGACCAGACCAACCCGCTGGCCGGCCTGACGCACAAGCGGCGTCTCTCGGCCCTGGGCCCGGGTGGTCTGTCGCGTGAGCGGGCCGGCTTCGAGGTCCGTGACGTGCACCCGTCCCACTACGGCCGGATGTGCCCGATCGAGACGCCGGAAGGCCCGAACATCGGCCTGATCGGCTCGCTGTCGTCCTTCGGCCGCGTCAACTCGTTCGGTTTCGTGGAGACCCCGTACCGCCGCGTCGTCGACGGCCGGGTCACCGACGAGATCGACTACCTGACCGCGGACGAGGAGGACCGGCACGTCGTCGCCCAGGCCAACACGGCCCTGAACGCCGACGGCAGCTTCGGGGACTCCCGTGTGCTGGCCCGCCGCAAGGGTGGCGAGTTCGAGGCCGTCCACCCGTCCGACGTGGACTACATGGACGTCTCGCCGCGCCAGATGGTGTCGGTCGCGACCGCCATGATCCCGTTCCTCGAGCACGACGACGCCAACCGCGCGCTCATGGGTTCGAACATGCAGCGCCAGTCGGTGCCCCTGCTCAAGAGCGAGGCCCCGCTGGTCGGCACCGGCATGGAGTACCGCGCCGCGACCGACGCCGGTGACGTCATCAGCGCCGAGAAGGCGGGCGTGGTCGAGGAGGTCTCCGCCGACTACGTCACCGTGATGAACGACGACGGCACGCGCACCACCTACCGCGTCGCGAAGTTCAAGCGCTCCAACCAGGGCACCT